>JAIRSL010000342.1 GCA_031255475.1 Treponema sp. | reverse complement strand
TTCTTGCTGTACTCCGTGACCAGATAAGACCAGTAGTCGATATTGTCCACCAGGTCCCGCGTTTTTTGAGACAGTGAGAATTTCCCGTTGGGGCCGGGTCTTCTGCCCAGGATTTCGTTTTTAAAGCCCTCGATGAGGGACATAAAGCTCTCCATATCGGCTTTGCCCCGGGCCGCGCCCTCGTCTTTAACGGCCGGCAGGTCCTCGAAAAGCATGGCTTCGCCGGAGCCCCGGGAACGGGCATGGCGGACCCTTTCCATGGCGTCCCAGAGGGAAGAACGGTTTTTCCGGGCAAGTTCCGTCAGGGCGGTTACCGCGGTTTTCCCTATGCCGCGCCGAGGGGTGTTGATGATCCTAAGGAGGTTCACGTCGTCATCGGAATTGGCGATTACCCGGAGGTAGGAAAGTATGTCCTTAATCTCCTTACGCTGGAAGAAGCTGGTCCCTCCGGACACCCGGTAGGGGATGTTTTGCGACAGAAAGGCTTCTTCAATGGACCGGGTCATGGAGTTAGTACGGATCAGCACCCCAAAATCATCGTATTTAAGCCGTTCCCTGACCCGCAATTCCTGAATCCGCTCGGCGATAAAGTCCGCCTCATCGCTTTCGTTTTGAGGATGAAAGAGTTCTATGGGCTTGCCCCCGGAAGTGCCGGACCAGAGGGTCTTTTCCTTCCGGTTGGAGTTGTTGGCGATGACCCCGTTGGCCGCTTCCAGGATGGTGGACGTGGACCGGTAATTCTGTTCCAGCTTGATCTCCGTCATCCCCGGAAAGTCACGTTCAAAAAGGAGGATGTTCTCGTAGTTTGCCCCCCGCCAGGAATAGATGGACTGGTCATCGTCTCCTACCACGCAGACATTGGCGGTTCCGGCTTTTTCAATCTCCCCGGACCCGGCGGAATCGGGAGGGGCCGGGCTTTCCCCGCAGCCCAGGGCCAGAAGCCGCATAAGCCGGTATTGGGTAAGGCTCGTGTCCTGAAATTCATCTACCATGATGTATCGGTAGCGTTTGCGGTATTTTTGAAGGATCTCCGGGTATTCCTCAAAGATGCGGATGGGCAGCGTCAGGAGATCGTCAAAATCCAGGGCGTTGAACACTTTAAGCCCGTGCAGGTACTCCTCATATACCCGCTCGTACCCGGAGTCCGCGCCGTCCCCCCAGCGCAGGCGGCCTATCTTCACATTGGAAAAGAGCTGGCCCAGTGCGTAAATGTCCGCCTTCTCGGTGGAAATACGGCATTCCCTCAGACTGTCCTTGATAAGCTGGTTCCGGTCGGTCTCGTCATAAATCGAAAAGTTCTTCCGGTACCCCAGGATCTCGATTTCTTCCCGGAGGATTTTAACCCCAAAAGCGTGAAAGGTGCTCACCGTCAGGTTCCGGAGCTTCCGCTCCGTAAGCTCTTTTACCCTGGTTTCCATTTCCCGGGCCGCCTTGTTGGTGAAGGTGAGGGCCAGAATCGCCGACTGGGGTATCCCTTTTTCCAGCATGTGGGCGATACGGTAGGTGATTACCCGGGTCTTCCCGGACCCGGCGCCGGCTATGATAAGTACGGCCCCCTCCAGGGTCTTTACCGCCTGAAGTTGGGGGCCGTTAAGCTCGTCTTCGATGTTCCGCCCGGTAGTCAAATTCCCTCCAAATATTTCGCAATGATCACCGCCGCCTTTCCCCGATGGCTGATGCGGTTCTTCTCGCCTTCGGGCAGTTCCGCCACCGTAATCCCCCGGCCGGGCAGGTAGAAGATAGGGTCGTAGCCAAAACCGCCGGATCCCCGGCCTTCGCCGGGACGAACCAGTTCGCCTTCCAGGGTTTCCTGAGCCGCTACAAAGCGGTTCTCGTCCCACAGAAGGACCATGGCGCAGACGAATCTGGCATTCCGGTCAGGGTTGTCCCCCAGTTCCTCAAGGAGCAGGGCGTTCCGTTCCGGGGCCGTCAGGGTGGCCGGAAGGCCCGCGCCGTCCCTGCCCGCGTAACGCGCCGAATATATCCCCGGCCGCCCTCCCAGAGCGTCCACGCAGAGACCCGAATCATCGGCAAGTACCGGCCCGTCACGGTCTGTCTCCCCGGTCCGGCGGAGATCCGCCAGGCGCCGGTACAGGGCCCGCGCCTTGAGCAGGGCGTTTTCCAGAAAGGTAGAGCCGGTTTCTTCGGGATCAAAGGCAATGCCTGCTTCCACGGGGAGCGTCACACGATGACCAGGAAAAAGGGCGGAGGCTTCCTGTTTTTTGTGGGGATTGCCGGAGGCGAACCAGATTGTCATACCCGATAGTACGAGGTGAAGGCGTGGAAAGGCAAGGGGTGACGGGAAAACAATACGAGATAGTGCGGGCAGGAAGGGCAATCCGGTTCAAACGGAAGGTGAGGGAAAACGAAGGCGGATTACCTGCTTGTGGTGAAAGACAACCGGCCGATGCCGGGTCGGTTGACCCCTGCAGGATGAGTATTGCCGGTAGCGAAGTTAACGCCGGGCGGTCCCGGATAGCCCGATTTTTTGCGATAAACAGGAAAAATACGCCCACATTCTTCGACATCTAAGAGAAAAGTCTCCGCAAGGGTGAAACCACCGCGCGGTTCAGATGACACAGACGGATGAGTTGCGGTATATGCTCTTTTCCGGCGGACTGTCGGGAATGATCTCGGCATGGACGCATTTTTGGTAAAACGGGATCGCTTCTTCGGCGGCCCAGCCGATGATCGCATAGGCGTAACCATATTCCTTCATGGCAAACAAAGCCCGCTTCAGGAGGGCGCGGCCCGCTCCGCATTTGCGGTACTCGGGCGTTACCCCCATGGGGCCAAAGAAGCCCTTAGCCGTAGCGTCCCAGCAGGAAAAACCGATTATCTCCCCGCTTTTCACGGCGATAAAACACGAAACCGGCTCGTGGGCAAACGCGCGTTCACATTCACAGGCCCAGCCGGGAGAATCGAAATTCTTCATGATAAAATCAAGAACTAAATTTTTCTCCGCCGGGTGGGCATTCTTAATTTGAACTTCCCCCGCCGGCCACACGGCAAGACCATCGTTTTCCGGGGCGTAGAGTTTTACTATCAAATCCGACAATGCGGCGTCCCTCCGCAGCCCACGTCAACCCAAACCGGCTTTGCGGCGAGTATATACGTCGTAAAATACCGCAAGCAATAAGATCAATGCCTTGACCACATACTGATAGTGCTGGCCCAGGTTCATCAGGGACATGCCGTTATTAATGGCGCTCATGACGAGGCCGCCGACGATGACGCCGACCACGGATCCGATACCGCCCGAAGCGGAAACGCCTCCTATATAACAGGCGGCAATGGCGTCCATTTCAAAGAGGTTTCCTGCCTGGGGCAGGGCGGAGTTCATATAACCGGTGGATACCACCGCGGCAAGCCCGGTCAGAAAACCCATGATACAGAACACGGTAAACACGACCAGTTCGGAATTGATCCCCGAAAGTTTTGCGGAACGGGCATTACCGCCTACCGCGTAGATATACCGGCCCAGAACGGTATTTTTAAGAATAAAGTGAAAAATCAGGACGGTGATGCCAAGCACAACTACTACTGCGGGAAGTCCCCTATATGTCGCGAACCGTTCGCAGAGAAAAAGTATTAAGACGCTGATGATCACGATTTTACCGGCAAAAAATAACGGGGGAGTAACTTCAAAGTGATTTTTTATTTTATTTTGACGGGAAATAAGTTCGGAAACAACGAACAGCAGGATCACCAGTACGCCGGCAAATATCGCGGTAAGGTAGAGGGTTCCTATCTGCCGTCCAAAAATAGTAACATTGTGAACTTCCAGCCCCGGAATATTCAACATTCCCGAAGCAAGCTGTTTATAGCCGTCGTCTTTAAGGGCTATGGGATTTACCTTGGTAATAATATAAGTAAGACCCCGGAAAAGCAGCATTCCTGCCAGGGTTACAATAAAGGCGGGAATATTCGCGTACGCGACCCACAGCCCCTGAAAAGCGCCTATAGCCAGGCCCATTATCAGGGCGCTCAGCAGCGTAAGGGGCATCCCGATGCCGGAATTGTACAGCATGGCGCTTATAGCCCCGACAAAAGCGCAGACCGAACCGACCGAGAGGTCTATGCCCTGGACGATTATAATCTGAACCATGCCGGCAGCAAGGATAAGCACGTAACTGTACTGGATAAAAATATAAGAAATGTTCCGGGAACTGAAGTTGATCCATCTGGTCAGAAAACCGAACACGATCATTATCAGGATCAGTATAATAAACATGGAATAATTACGGATGTTGTTTTTAATCAATGCGGCAATGTTTGCTTTATCAGCCGTTTTCCGGTCGCTCATATTTCTACTCCTTTTCTCTTTTCTGTATGCCTATCCTACCAGGGCCAAGTGCATGATTTTTTCCTGGGTTGCCTCGTGGTGCATAAGCATACCCTTTATTCTGCCGCCGTTCATCACATAGATTCTGTCGGCCATACCCAGCGCCTCGGGCAGTTCGGAACTGATCATGATGACGCTCTTCCCCTGCCGCACCAGATTATTGAGGATGTCGTAAATTTCCGACTTGGCTCCGACATCAATACCCCGCGTCGGTTCGTCAACAATAAAAATATCCGGGTTAGCCATAAGGGTACGGCTTACCACCACTTTCTGCTGGTTGCCGCCGGAAAGATTCCGGGTAAGCTGATTCACCGAAGGCGTTTTGATGCGCAGTTCGTCCCGGTATTTTTCCGCCTGCTCAATTTCCTGCTGGTTGTTCACGATGCCGAAACGTGAAATCTTCCGCAGGCTGGAACTTGAAATATTCGTTTTTATGTCCTGAATCTGAATAAGCCCCAAATTCTTTCGGTCTTCGGAAATATATCCCAAACCCGCGTCAATAGCACTTTTTGTGTTTTTTATTTCCGCCTTCTTGCCATTAATAAAAACTTCTCCCTCGCTCCGGGAACCGTAAGACTTGCCGTAAATGCTCATCATGAGTTCCGTACGCCCCGCGCCCATAGGGCCGCAGAACGCCAGTATCTCTCCCTTCCGCAGATAAAAGGAAACGTCATCAACAACCTTGATGGCGTGATATTCGGGATGGTATACGGTCCAGTGCTTTACTTCCATCACTGTATCTCCCAGAGAGGGAATTCTGTCGGGGAACCGGTGGGTCAGATCCCGGCCGACCATATCCTTGATAATCATCTCTTCGGTCAGATTATCCCGTCCCAGTTTCACGTCCAAGGCGGAAATGGATTTACCGTCCCGGATGATAGTAACCGTATCAGCTACTTTGAGCACCTCGTTCAGTTTGTGGGAAATCATCACCGAAGTGATCCCCTGGCGCTTGAATTCAAGGATAAGATCCAACAGCTTGGCGCTCTCGTCATCGTTTAAGGAAGAAGTCGGTTCGTCCAGAATAAGCAGTTCAACCTTCTTGGAAAGCGCCCGGGCAATTTCAACAAGCTGCTGCTTTCCGACCCCGAGTTTGCTTACAATGGTAGCAGGGTCTTCATTGAGACCTACCCGGTCCAAATACTGTTTCGATTCCCGTATATATCTATCCCAGTTGATTATACCCAGCCGGGTCTTCATGTGCCCAAGAAAAATATTTTCATAAATCGAAAGATACGGACTTAACGCCAATTCCTGATGAATGATGGCAAGCCCTTCTTTTTCGCTGTCCTTTACGCTGTGATAATGAGTTTCGCGGCCCTTGAAAAAAACTTTACCCTCATAGGATCCCTTGGGATACACTCCGCTGATAACGCTCATCAGGGTTGATTTCCCGGCGCCGTTTTCCCCGCAGATAGAATGAATCTCGCCCTTTCTGACCTTCAAATTTACGTTGTCGAGCGCCCGCACTCCGGGAAAATCTTTGATCAGATTCTCTATCTCCAGAATATATTCATCAGCCATATCAGCTCCATTATAACAGAACTGCTGTCCGTGAACTGCCAAACGGCGCCTCTCACGGACAGCAGTTTCATGTGAGTAAAACCCGATATAAACCCCTACCGAAGCTGAGCCGCTTCCGCGTCGGTGTAGAAATTCGCGTCTACCGGTACGGAAATATTGCTCTTGGTGACGATTACCGGTTCAAGAAGGTAAGCCTTTACTACTTTCCTGCCCGTATCGCCGATGCTGGTAAGATCGCCGGAGGCAAGTTCCGCTCCGGGAATGTTGATCGCCTGGCCCTTGAGTATCTGATCCGCCAGAAGAATAGCGGCTTCGGCAAGTTTGGTGGTGTCTTTAAACACCGTCATGTACTGCTGGCCGTTCTTGATGGACAGGGCGGAATCGAATTCCGCATCCTGGCCGGTGACCACCGGGAGTTTGCCGCCGGCATACTTAGCGTCCGCAAGGCAGGCTTCAATGATGGCGCGGGCCAGGGTGTCGTTGGGCGCCAGAACCGCGTCAAGGACGACGTCACGGGCATCGTTACTGAGGAGGTTTTCCATCCTGGTCTTGGCGATGGGAGCCTGCCAGTTTTCGGTGGCGATACGCTGGAAGTTGGCGTTATCCGCGGAAGTCCGGGGATAGGGTCCCACCACTTTCAGTACGCCGCTGTCTATGTAGGGATTCAGGACGCTCATCGCCCCGTCAAAGAAGAACTTGGAGTTGTTGTCTGTGGGGGAACCGGCAAAAAGGGTAATATACTTGGGGCTTGCGGCGGTGGCGGATTTCAGATCCAACCCCTGCTCAATACCCTGCCCCTGGAACTGGCCGACCTTAAAGTTGTTGAACGTAATATAGTAGTCATAATCGGCGGAACCCATAATAAGCCGGTCGTAGGCGATGACCGCTACACTATCACGGGCGGCATCGGCAATGGCGGAATTTACCCCGTCATTGATGTTGCCGACCACGAGCAGTTTGGCGCCCTGGGTCAGGAAGCCCTGGATCTGCCGGTTCTGCTGATTCTGATCCGCATCGCCGAAGGCCACTTCCGCCCGATACCCCTTAGCCTCCGCAAAGGACTTGAGGGACGCGCCGTCTTTCTGCCAGCGCAGAACATGGGTTTCCGGCATGGCAATGCCGATAAGGGCAGAGCCGGAAGAAGCAGGCGCGGCCGAACCGCCGCTCTGCTGGCCGCCGCCGGCGGCGAAAACCAGGGAACCAATCGCGCAGAGAACCACGAGAACCGCGAACATTCTTTTCATACTTTCATTCCTCCAAAAGGTAAGATATAAGATTTCTGCACTTTATCACAAAACCATCCCATTCGCATCAGGAATTTTTTGACAAAAACAAAGAGATATCCATAAAAGCGTAAAATCAAACAAAGAAATAGCAATATTTTAATGTGAAATATTGCTAGGTGAAATATTGCCGGAATGAAAGAACCGGCGGTCCGCCGGCAAGCCTTCTACAGAACGTCCCGTATATCTTCCAATTCCATGCCGGGGATACCTTCCAGGGCGGCCTCCACTTCGGCGCGGCTCAGGCCGGTGATCCGCAGGGTCCCCCGGCGGTGGGCCAAATCGTCCCCTTCGGAAGACACGAAGGACACGATGTTACCTTTCTTCTCCGCTATGGCCCCCGTTACCTTCGCAAGCTGCCCCGGCTTTTCGCTCATATTGAACACAAGCCTGACCCCGGGATGCCTGGCGCCGAAAGCGTTGATGAAAACCCGGAAAAGATCCGTATCCGTGATAATCCCTACCAGGAGGGAACCTTTCATGACCGGCAGGCAGCCTATGTTCTTATCCGCCATGATCCGGGCGGCCTCTTCCACCACTTCATTTTCGTCCACGGTGATCACGTGGTGCTCCATGATCTTCTCTATCTTGAGTTTAGAAAGCAGATAGCTGATCTCGTAAATATCCAGGGTAGTGGCCGATGACGGACCGGCCTTGATCATATCCTTCATGGTCACCAGCCCGACCAGGTTATCGTTTTTATCCAGCACCGGAAGATGGTTGATTTTTTCCTTATCCATCAGCGCCCGGGCATCGTTTACCGAAAAATCGGGATGAATAAAGATCGGGTTTTTCGTCATAGCGCGGCTAATTATCATGGCATACCTCCTGATCTTAATATTAAACCGGTTTCCGGAATTTCACAATAGAATTCTGCCGGACGGCAGGATAAACGCATAGGAGTTTTTAACCACTGACCAGACAGACCCTCACTTTGGTTTGAAATTCAGATTTTTCTTCTTTTCCATTTTCTATCTTCTATTATGCGTTTATCCTGGCGGGGCATTCGTCCTCTTTCAAAAAAATCAAAAAAAACTTAAGATTGTTACAGAAACGCCGATAAAGAAGGGTACGTCTGAAGACGTGCCGGGTCGAATCGGGGGGAGTAATTTGGCATATACAAACGCGTTATCCGCATACCGGGAAACAAGAATCAAAACCGCGAGCCAGGGCCAGCTTATCATCATGCTTTACGATGAGGCGGTGAAGCAGCTTGATTGCGGGCTTGATCTTTTGCAGGCGCATGTTTCGGGGAATAAAGATCCCGGAAAAATCGAGACAATCGGAAGGGCTGTTGTAAAAACCCAGGAAATTATTACCGAATTGATGGTTTCTTTGGACTTTGAGCAGGGAGGAAACATCGCCAAGAACCTTTTTTCCCTCTATACATGGTTTAACAAGGAACTTTTGGAAGCGAACATCACCCAGGATATGAAGCGTATCCTAACCGTCCGTAACATGTTCAACGAACTGCGGGGCGCCTGGGCCGAAATCATGGCCAAAACGTCTGCCGAGGATATGGGTCAGCCTTCCGCCGGCATCAACATCGCCGGTTAGGAGCGGGAATGGCGGTATCTGCCGAAATAC
>JAIRSL010000332.1 GCA_031255475.1 Treponema sp. | reverse complement strand
GGGAGCTTTAGGGCGTTCTTAGGGTATTAAACCCTGAGTCTAACCACCTTTCGAGAACAACATACCTAAGAACCCGCTCACCAGTTCGCGGGGGAGCTTCAGGGCGAGGTTGTTGATTATTTTGAGGGGATAAACGCGGGGCAATCCGCCCGGTTCATCTTAAATTTTTAAGTTGGCGGACTCTGGCTCTTTCTCCGTTAAGAACATCCATACTTTCTTTGGTCGGATTAGACAGGACGTTGCTGTACGCTCTTTGTAAGCCATCGTAAGCATTATCTAACCTCTGGGCATATTCATCGACCGTGTAAGGCCCTATCTTGCCGCCGTTGGATGAAGAACTGCTGTACGACGGATTATCATATATAGATGGGGCCGGTTCCAATGCCGGAACATAATTCGGAATATACCCGTTTTTAAGCATAGACGCCCAGTAGTCCCATTGTGCTTGCAACGATTGTAACGATTGCTGGTGCTGGAATTCCATCTGCTGGTGAAGCTGCCGGAATCCTTCGCCTATTTGGTTCCACATCTGGGAATAATTTGGCTGCGTATTATAATTATACGGGACGTAAGGGACATACGGAACATAGGGGGTATACCCATATTGCCCGTAAACCGCCATAACACAAAAAGAAAAGACCGTAAGGAAGATTGCTTTTTTCATTTCTAAAACTCCTTTTCCAAATTTATTGAATTCTGAAGGGCATACGCTCTTCTATCCCCCAAACTTTTCTTTGCCATCTTACCTCCTAAAAAAAGCGTTTTTCATAAACCGTTCTCCTTCTACGTATGACTGCTGGCAAATTTATAACCGTTCTACGACGGTCTCTTTCACACACTGAGTGTGCAAAATACGCTGTCACGGAACTTCCCGTTCCCCGGTTAAACCGCCTTTAGAGACCGGCGCGTTCCGGGTTTTCAGGCCGGATGTTCCTGCCGCAAGCCGTCCTGCAAACCCGTGACGCCCGGAACCTCCGCATTTTCCTTCGGCGCGTCTTCCTCCGGTCCGCAGATACGCGCCAACTGCCGGGTTATGCTGTTTATGTAAACCTTGCCCTCATCGTTCAATCGTAAAAAATACGCTATGAGATAATTGATCCGTTCCTGTTCCGTCATGGAATTTAGCCTCATTGAGGCTTATTAAATAACACAAAGAGGCATTTGTCAATAGATAAATACGGATCATTGCTAAAAAAACCGGTTTTAAGTACTATCATTATTAAATGGCGTATCATTTGAATTGGGATGACAAGATAAACCGGAGGATTCTTCAAGTCCGAAAAACCTTCGGGTACACGCAAAAGACATTCGCCGAGAACCTCAAACTGAGCAGGACGTATTTAGGTGAAATTGAGGTACGGCGGCGCCGGGTAAATGATCGCATCGTCAAATTGATTGCCATGACTTACGGCGTCAACGCGGACTGGCTTAAAACCGGCGCGGGGGCCATGTTTGACCGGGCTGTCGATCCCCGCCTGGAACAGCTTGTTGCCGATTTCAAAAAACTTGACGAGCCCTTAAAGGAGCAGGTGCTCCGGCAGCTCAAATTTCTGGTAAAATACCAGGAAACAAAGCGAAGAAACGGCTGAAATAAGGTTCCCGGCCCGGTTTTGACGCCGCTTTTCCGGAAAGGTCTTCTACTGCAACCGTTTTCCCTCCCGGCGTGTCCGAATATAGACGGGATACTGGTTAGCGGGTATAGTGAAGATGTTTCAAATATCCGGGTAAGGAGTCGTGTTCGTATGGCGGTTAAGGTCATTATTGCGCTTATTCCCATTGTGGGCATAGTGATGGGGTCGGTAGTGGTGTTTTTCTATCTGCTCTGGAATCACCGGCGCAGGGTTTTGCTCATCAAAACAGACCGCTACGATAAGCCCGATTTTGACATATCCTCTTTCAGTCTGCTTGCGGGGTTGCTGCTGACCTGCGTGGGGCTCAGCTTGACCGTTTTTCTGGCCCTGATTCAGGGAAGAAACTATGGTCTGTTGGGCGGCATTATTCCCCTTTCTGTCGGTATAGGGCTTTTGGTGTATTACGGGATACGGCGCGGCGAGAAAGCCGCGTGATCGGCGGGGACGAAATGGACGATCCGCTGATCCCGGACGATCAGTCGATCGTCGCCCAGATCGTCTCGGGACAGAAGGACAGGTTCCGGATTCTTGTACGCCGCCATGAACGGGCGGTGTACGGGATGGGGTTGAGTTTTTTCCGTAACGGCGAGGACGCCGCGGATTTTACCCAGGAGGTGTTTCTAAAGGCCTTCAGGAACCTGTCCCGATTTGAAGGGCGGTCCCGGTTTTCCACATGGTTGTATAAGATCGCCTACAATACGGCGGTCAACGGGGTGAACCGGCGGCGGGAATACCGGAGTCTTGCGGAGGAAGACCCGGTAATGGACGGGGATACCCCGGAACGGGATGCGTTGCGCGGAGCCGCCAGAGAGGCGGTTCTGGAAGCGGTGCGGGATCTTCCGGAACGGTACAGAACCTGCGTGGACCTGTTTTTCTTTTATGACCGGTCCTATCAGGAAATTGAGGTGATAACCGGATTTCCGGTCAACACTATTAAGTCCCACGTGTTCCGGGCGAAGAAACTGCTCCGGGACAGGTTGGAAGGGTACGGTGAAGGAGGTATCGAATGACGTGCAACGATATGCTGGACAAAATATACGGATTTGACGGCGGGGAGATGTTTTCCCTGCGGGATCGCTTACAGATTGCCGTGCATGTGGTTTTCTGCCCCCGGTGCGCCGCACGGGTGGCCCGCGTTGAAGCCCTGCGGGACATCCTGCGGACCGGCTTTTTTCCGGTGCCTCCGCCCGGAATCGCCGATTCCGTCATGGATCGCATCTACTCCGAAGCCTTCGACATGACCGCGGACATGCCCTTTGATGCGGAAGAATCCTCCCCGGAGGTTCCCTTCGGCGGTTGGGTGGTAACCGGCCTGATCATCCTCCTTTCCCTGGCCACCGCGTTTATGGGCCTGGACTTTATCAGTGTCGCCGCCGCCCAGGGGTCTTCTTTCCTGCTCCCCGTAGGTATCACCATCGGCGTTGTGGTTACCGGATACGGCGCCCTGTTCATAGGCAGCCACCTGAAAGAGCTTTCAGACCGGTTCCGGCTGCGTTAAATTGCGCGTTTTCTCTAATAAAGCGTATTTTAAGCGGTCCCGATACAGCAATTTAACATTTCATATCCGGGTAACCCGGTAATACTTCTCTATCCGGTGGAGGGACCGGAAAGTCCTCCGTTCGCCAGGTTCAAAACGCCCTGCGACCTGGGCCGCAGGGCCTGTAAATATGCGTGTTTCCCTGGAAATCTATTCGGTACGCTTTGAAAAGGCTCACTGCGGGCTTTCCGATTCCTCCACCGCGTCAATCCGTTAATTGTTTGCTACCTAAAGAAGAGAAGGGCGGAACGGCCGAGAGGAAACCTTTCGGAAATATGCCGCGCAGGATTGTAATGTTAAATTGCTGGTCCTGATATACATCTCATTGACATAAACCTTCAGGGAGCCTAATCTTAGTATATTATGAATCTTTCAACATATACGGTTAAACCCAAACTTCCCCATTCCTTAAAACCTCTGGAAGAGATCGCCCGGAATCTTTGGCTTTCCTGGAATTATGACGCCATTGAGCTTTTTATCCGTTTGGATTACGATGCCTGGTTCCAGTCCCAGCAGAGTCCGGTCCGAGCCCTGGGCATGGTAAGCCAGGAACGGCTTGCGGAAGTCGCTAATGATGATTCGTATTTAGCGGCCCTTAAGGAAGTTTATGAACGGTTCCTGAAGTACAAGAAAGGTGAAACCTGGTACCGGGGATCGAGGAAAGAAGTAGTCGCCTATTTCTCCATGGAATACGGTATGGATGTTTCCCTGCCCATCTATTCCGGGGGCCTGGGTATGCTTTCCGGGGATCACATGAAGACCTCCTCCGATATGGGGCTGCCCCTGGTAGGCGTAGGCCTTCTGTATCGGCAAGGTTACTTCCGGCAATACCTTAACGCCGATGGGTTCCAGCAGGAGAGTTATCCTGAAAACGACTGGTACAACATGCCGGTGGAGTTGAAGACCGATAAATCGGGGAATCCCATAAAAATTTACGTGGATTTGGCGGGACGGCAGGCCTCGGCCCAGGTATGGGAAGTCAAAGTCGGACGTTCATCCCTCTACCTTCTGGACACCAACATCGAGGACAATCCCCAGGATTTCAGGAGTATCACCTCCGCTCTTTACGGCGGGGACAAGGAAATCCGTATCCAGCAGGAGATACTTCTGGGGATAGGGGGAATCCGGGCGCTTCGCGCTCTGGGGATCAACCCGGCTGCCACCCACATGAATGAAGGCCACGCGGCTTTCCTGGGGCTGGAACGGATCCGGGAAATCATGGCCGAGCGGGGTTTTACCTTTGAGGAAGCCCGGGAAACGATATGGCCCACCAATATCTTTACCACCCATACTCCGGTTCCCGCCGGGAATGAACGGTTCGACATCGCCCTTATAGAAAAATACTTCCGTTCCTGGACTCAGATTCTGGGAATTTCCTGGTACGATTTCCTCAGTTTGGGCCGGGAACATCCCTACGATGATCACGAAAGTTTCTGCATGACTATCCTGGCCCTCAAGCTGGCGGCCTACGCCAACGGGGTTTCCGCCCTTCACGGCGTAGTATCCAGGAAGATGTGGAAGGGGCTGTGGCCCGGCCTTCCCCTGGATGAAATTCCCATAGGGCATGTGACCAACGGGGTCCATCCCCGGACCTGGGTGTCCAACAACATGAGCGAGCTTTTGGACCGGTATTTCGGTCCTCATTTCTTCGATGAACCGACGGACCTGGCGATCTGGGACCGTATGGACCGGATTTCCGATGAGGAACTGTGGCGTACCCATGAACGCCGCCGCGAACGGCTCGTGGCCTTTGCGCGGGAGCGTATCCGGGAAAACCTGAAGCGCAACGGCGCGGTGGAACGCCGCATCCAGCAGGCCGAGGACGCTCTTTCGCCCTACGCCCTGACCATAGCCTTTGCCCGCCGTTTCGCCACCTACAAACGGGGGAACCTCCTCCTCAGGGACCCTGAACGGCTGATCCGGCTCCTGAAAGACAAGGAACGGCCCATTCAACTCGTCTTCGCCGGGAAGGCCCACCCCATGGACATGCCCGGCAAGGAACTTATCAAGAGCATCATCCACTTTGCGGAACAGTACGATGTGGAAAACCGTATCATCTTCCTGGAAAATTACGACATGGCCATGGCCCGCTACCTTACCGCCGGGGCGGACCTCTGGCTCAACACCCCCCGGCGGCCCCTGGAAGCCTCCGGTACCAGCGGCATGAAAGCCTCCATGAACGGGGTACTCAACTGCTCCATTCTGGACGGCTGGTGGGACGAAGCCTATAAACCGGAAATCGGCTGGGCCATAGGCCGGGGAGAGGAATACGAGGACACCAACCTCCAGGACGAGGTTGAAAGCAAGGCCCTCTACGACCTTCTGGAACGGGAAATCATCCCTCTCTTTTATCAGCGGGGCAGGGACAGCCTTCCGCGGGAATGGATCAGGCGGATGAAGCGCTGTATGCAGGCCATAGGGCGGTCCATGTCCAGCCACCGCATGCTTATGGATTATTCGAACAACTTCTATTTCCCGGCCCTTAAGAACTACCGCCGCATGACTAAAGACGATTACGCCGAGGCGAAATCCATTGCCGCATACCTTAACAAATTGAAGCAGGCGTGGGATTCCCTCAAGATCGTCAGGATTGAATCCAACGCGAAGCCGGTGATGCAACGTGGGGATCCTCTCCTGGTAACGGCCTATCTTGAATTGGGGGGGTTGTTGCCCGATGAACTCCGCATAGAGCTGTATCACGGTTCCGTGTCAACCCATACACGGGAAATCGTGAACGCCCGCATGACGGAGATGAAGGCCGCCGGACAGGAAGGGGACCTTTACCGCTATCATGTCAAAGTCGAATGTGCCGATACCGGCTGGCAGGGCCATACGGTCCGCATTCTTCCCAAACATAGCGCCCTGGTACACCCCTACCGTACGGGTTTCGTCAAGTGGGCATAGAGACGGCGCGGTAATTCGGCGTCCATGATAAGCGGAGGTGCGTAACCCTCCGCGTCATAATGCGTTATGATGGTTACGATGATCAAGGCTTTCCCGAAACC
>JAIRSL010000289.1 GCA_031255475.1 Treponema sp. | reverse complement strand
AGGTACTCGTAACCTTCGCAGATAGAACCATAAACCGGATAATCCCGGTAATAGGCGTCTACCCTGTCGCTCCAGCAGGGGAGGTCCCGGTTTATGGCGTCCCCCAGGCCGTTGATCTGATCGTCGCCCCGGCGGTAAAGGCGGCGTCTGTCCTTGGCGGGTTCCAGCACGAAGTTTTCCATTTCTTCCGGTTCGGAAACCGAAAAACTGTCGAAGTGGGGCATGGGGGCTTTCCCGCTCCTCCGCACGGTGGCGCCGAATCCGGTTTTAAGTTTTATGTTCACCCCGTCGTCTTCAAGAATTTCAAAATCCCTGATAACCGGATCCATATTCGGGTTTATGACGATATAATCCAGATCGAACTTTTTGTATATGTCAAGGTCCTGCCCCCACTGCTCTTTCGCTTTCTCCATAAAGCCCGTCCAAAAGAAATCCGATACCGGTACCCGGTCTCCTTCCTTATGAGATAACGCCGCTTTAAGCCGTTCAAGTTTCTGAGTTTTTGTGTCCGGCATAAAATTTCTCCTTTCCATTTCGGTATGATTGTCGGTTGATGTAACCCTCTTGTGTTGCAGACCGGATGCCGTGTTTATATTGGACGCACCGCCGGATTAGAATCCCCGGCGGCAAACCCTGAAGTCCGGTCTAAGTAAAACAATTTTATAACCGGCTCCTTTGCGGCGTCAACAAAATTCTATTTTGCGGGCGAAAAATTATCTAAACGTTTAGATTACACGGAGACCGCGTCTTTTTATGAACGGCAGCCCCGGGAATTTCCCCTATATCAGGATAAGGGGTAATTCTTATCCGCGGGAAGGAATTTCCGCAATTTGGACATCAGTTCTTCGATATCCAGCGGCTTTCCTATATGATCGTTCATACCCGCCTGAAGGCATTTGTCAACATCCTCGCGGAATACATTTGCAGTCATGGCAATTATGGGTATCTGCCGCGCCCGGGGATGATCGGAAGACCGTATGCGCCGGGTCGCTTCAAACCCGTCCATTCCGGGCATCTGGACATCCATAAAGATTATGTCATAACGACCGGGATTTTCGCCGAACATACGTACAACCTCGTGGCCGTCTTCGGCACAGTCGATTTCGAGCTTGGTTGGCTCCAGCAGGGCCAGAACGATTTCACGGTTTATTTCCACGTCTTCCGCAAGCAGCACCCGGCGGCCTTCAAACACGTCCTGAGACGCCGGCAGGCTGTCTTCCGCGATGCTGCCTTCCGTACCGAGGCACTCGTTGACACAGTCGGCGATATCCGAAGAGAACAGGGGTTTTGCTAAAAAGCGATCCACCCCGGCGGCCTTGGCTTCGGCGGCGATGGCGCTCCATTTGGTGGAAGAAATCATAATAACTCTGGAATGGCCGGTTTGGCGTTCCTTGATCAACCGTGCGAGTTCAATACCGTTCATGCCGGGCATTTTCCAGTCAATAAAATAAATATCGTAGTACTGTTTCCGCTCCAAAAGACGTACAACATCTTCGGCGCCGAAAACCGTGTCGCAGGAAAGACGCAGATTCTTTGTAGTTTCCTTGAAAAAGCCGAGAAGTTCGGGATCGTCGTCCACAACCAGAAGGCGCACGTTTTCCCGCCTAACGCCTGAATTAAGAAGGCTCTTGAGTTCCGTCTTTCCCCGGGCCGCCTGTATCGTAAAGAAAAAGGTTGAGCCTTTTTCCGGTTCCGATTTGATCCATATTTTGCCGCCCATCATTTCAACAATACGTTTGGATATGGCAAGCCCCAGACCCGTACCGCCGAATTTGCGGGATGTGCTGAGATCCGCCTGCTGGAAAGCGCTGAAAAGCCGTTTCTGCTGTTCCTCGCTGATGCCTATGCCGGTATCGCTTACGTCAAATTGAATGGTACAAAGGCCGTCTTTTTCGCCCAGGAAATGCGTGCTTAAACGTATGGAACCTCCTTCGGGGGTGAATTTGCCGGCGTTGGAAAGCAGGTTTGTTATCACCTGGGCCAGGCGCTGATCATCGCCTACAATGCGCTTGGGAATATTTTTATCAATATCCACATGGAAATTCTGTTTTTTTTCATCAATGCGGAAGTTAATCACGTTAACAACCTTCTGCAATACTTTTTCAAAATCAAATTCCAGGGAAGAAAGTTCCAGTTTGTTCGCTTCGATTTTTGACATGTCCAGAATGTCGTTGATAACCCCCAGAAGGTGGGAGGAGGCATTCTCGATTTTTTTTAGGGCGTAATTTTTTTCGTCAACACCGGGAGCCGATTTTCCGATTGAGGTCATACCGATGATGGCGTTCATAGGGGTCCGTATTTCGTGGCTCATGTTGGAAAGGAATTCGCTCTTGGCCCTATTGGACTCATCGGCTTCTTCTTTGGCAATTACGAGCTGCTCGTTCAGTTTTTTAAGGTTGATGTTTTTTTCTTCCAACTCCCGGCTGTAATTCTGCAGTGTAGTGACGAGATCATCTATCCTTTTTTGGCTGTCACGAAAGGCCCTGGACAATACACCGATTTCGTCCTCTTCATGGCGCAGGGGGACTTCGACATGAAAATTGCCTTCTCCCAAAGCCTTGACGGAATTTGCCAGGACCAGTATGGGGTTTGTCAGGCTTCTTGTAACCATGTACAGGAGGAAAGCTATGACCAGTATAGACAAAATCGACACGCCGATGACGTAATTGCGGATATCGGCGGCGCTTTGCAAAACATCCTTCATGGGGATGCTAACTGCCACCGACCAGGGTTGGGTAACGCTGGAAAACCGGATGGGCATATAAACGGAATAGAAATCTTTACCGCCTGCGATATAAAGCTGTCCCTTCGCAACGGCTTCTTTCAGGGCCTCCGCTTCCTGTTCCCTGGGTTCCCCGGAACCGCTTAAATCCAGAGTTTCCGATATATCCTTCGCCAGGAATTTCTTATCCGAATGGGCCACTACGACACCGGAGTTGGAAAAGATCGCCGTGTAACCGCCGCGGGCACGGGTATTCACTTGGGAAACCATTTCCTGGAGTGTATCCAGAACAATATCGGAAGCAATGATACCGATAAATTCGCCTTCATGGAGGATGGGGAAAACCAGACTCGCCAGCATAACCTGGCGGCCTTGCACCGCATACGGGTAGGGATCGGTAATGTATTCCTGTTTTGTTTCCCTGGGAATATAGTACCAGTCGGCTATGTCGATATCGTAGAGGGGCTCGGCTTCGATATTGTCCCCCAGCTTGTTCCAGTAAGGAGCATAGCGGCCCGTTTCATCGTACAGGGCGTCCGACCCGGCATACTCCGCGTCTTTCCCGTCCAGGGCATTGGGGTCGTAGGCAATACAGAAAGCAGTGATATACTCCTTTTGGGCCAGGGCGTTTCGGAGAATATCGTTCATCATGTCCCGGCTGGTAAGATCGTGGTCTTTCAAGGTTCCCAACACGGTGGAAAGGGTCTCCGCCGTTACCCGGGCTCCCTGGAGTTCCGCCTTGATCTCGTTTTTGAACTTCTCGGCCATTTCCTCCGCCAGAATAAAGGCATCCAGTTTGGCCATTTCTATTGTTTTATTCGAAACGATCAACGTCTGTAAGAGGAACGAAACCACCACAACCGCGGTAACCAGGAAGAATATCTTCGTTTTCAGGCTCAAATTATTAAACATCGCGCCATCCTTGAGTAGATTCTGTGCGCCTCATGCCGCTTTCACGGCTAGGGTTGCAACCGCCGCCAAACCGTACCGGAGCAACGGCGTGAGAATGGAGCGTAGTAAAATGACCTAGCCGTTCTAGAGGCCGAAGGGCCGCCAGGCCCCGAAGCGCATACCGAACTGTTATGTACCATTTGTCCGTAATCAATTTTATTTTTTACACTAATTTATTAGTGTTTATGCTCCTTTCTCATATGTTCACTTTGATTGTGATAAATTTTTAAATTTCCAGGAGAATTATCCAATGTATTTCTATTTATATGATGTACAACTTCACCAGGTTTTAGTTTACGTCCAAGTTTTTTTTCTTCAACCCAGCGATGTACATATATGTCACTATCTTTGAACTTCCTATAACCTTTTTTAGTAACGTAGGTTTTGCGACTTCGAGATGATGATCCGGAACCTCTTTTCATGTCTTTCCCCCTTAACTAAATAATGCCTTAATTAAATTTACAAATTTATTTTTGTCGTATGTTAAAGAATAATTAACACCTAGTTCCGGCTCCATATAGCTGGTAAAAATAATTGTATTGGCGTTGTTTTTACTAGTACACATTACTAAAATCACAGAACCGTGTCCAAAATTTGATCTCAACGCAAAAAATGTTAAATCTTCTATATCATTAAGCCGGTCTCCAAAACCATATTTTTCAATAAAGAACCCAGGAGCAAGTTCCTGAGTATCTTCGGGGGTATGAAACCCTTCGCTGCGAATCAACAACCGCGCGGCAGAGCCGTGAGATATTAAACCCTCGCCACGAATAAATTTTTCTTTACTGAAACCTGTAAAATCATAATATCGGTCATATTGATCACAAAAAACCAATATCTCTCTTGTTACGATGTTTAATGGAACATGCCGTGTATCACCATCTCTCACAATTAACCATGGAAACTGTTGACCGAAGGCAGCAACGGCAATAATTGAAAATAAACCGACAAATCCCATCCCTTTCATATGAAACGCCTATTGTAATTTTATACTATTAATTTGTATTTTGTCAATATGTTTTATCAAAAATACGTAAAATTTTAGGATGAATGGTACATAACATTCCGGCTGTATTGTAATGGCGGACAACGGGGAAATTACAGATAAAACATGACGACTACATGAAACGGCTTAACGACGAGACGGAACGCGCCGGCGTGGTTACAGGGGGAGGCCCGCAGCTACCGGTTCCTGTTCCGGGAACGGGCGTATAGCCGGAAAGGACGGGTGATAAAAATAACGCCGTGTGAGGCGCTCCATCTTTACAAGCGGCCGGCCTGGGCGGGCGCTTCCTTCTGCCGTTTCACCTGCGGCCATATACGGTTTGCGGAGGAAGTTTGGGAACAGTTTTCTGATCGAGGCGCTGCCGGATAACCCGGTCATAGACGGCCGGCCCCGGGCCCCGGGCCGGGACCAGTTCCGCCCGGATGCGGGAAGCGCCCGAACCGTCAAGCTCGTGCGGCATTTCAAAGAGCCGGGCCGCCGCTTCGGTGAGGTCCCCCCGCTCCGAAAGGACCGGCGCCCGGCCGACAGAAACCGTTAACACCGGTATGTTCGTTTTGCGCCAGGCCGTTTACCCCGTTCCCGATTATCCACATCGCCGCCTCCTCCAGGTCAAAGGCCGATCCTTCATTGAACCGCGCCCGCTCTTCCTCGGCGTATAGGTCAATTAGCCGGGATGACGATGTTCCCGGCACCCCATCGGGCAGGAAATGGTACCGGGATTGAAACACCCGGCGAGTAATGCCGCCGGGATACCGGCCGCGAAAAGACCAACCGGTTTCGCTTTTTAAATGAACGGCCTCAGGTGAAAAAATACACGCGGCGAGACGGGAAAGGAGAGCTAAACTATTATACAGGTGTTGTAATATGAATAGGATAAAAGAAAATTTTTTACTTGTGTTGAAAAGAAACGTGATTTCTTAGCCGGCCGCAGATGTTTGCTTCTACTAACTCACCTCGATTCCCCCAAATTTTGACGGAGAAAAGCCGCTTGTACTTTTATATAAAATCTATAATTATCGGCGGTTTTTCTTTCTTACTGTAGTAAAATTTTCGGGCGTTCTATTGTATGAGGGGAAAAAACATGATATAGTAGGGTAGTTTTTTATAGGGGGATAAAATCCAGATGAAAAATAAAACCCTTGCCTTTCTGTCTTTCCTGGCCCTGACGCTTTTGTTTTTCGGGTGCGCCACGGGACAATCCCGGAATTCCGCTGCGGAAGAGACGCCGCCTCCTGTTCAAGCCGCGCCGGCGCCCCCGGTTCCCGCCAAAAACGCCAAGCCGCCGGAGAATAACACGCGGGACAAGGTAGTGTCCTTGCAGCCCGTTACCCGGCCCATGTTGGAGATGATTCACCAAAGCGGGAACGACATTAAAAATGTGCCCTATTTTATCTCCGATTCCATTTCCCTGGAATATTCCAAAACCACACAAAATCTGGAGATTACCGAAAGGGGCGAGGTAATATTGAAAGAGATTGCCGTTCAGAACCGGATAAACATCAATAGTGAGACCGCCGGAACCCTTGTCGCGGTAAACTATGACGCCGAAGGTCGTATGCTCCTGGCAATGAATTTTGACGAAAATGACGGCGCTTATCCGTTAATTTTTCGGGAAGGGGACAGGGATCGTTCGTTCTATTTGATGCATTACCTGCTGGGCGGCATGGAAAGAAAACTGCATTACGGCAAGGAACTGTACGATCTCCAGATGGGCGATTCAATTCCCCGGTTACAGATACGGTTTGAAGAAACCCTGGAAGCCCGGCCTGAAATTAGAACCTTACAGGGCCGCAGTATAGCCCGGACAGAGGGCGGTCTGTAGGGATGATATGAAGACTAACGTTCACCGCCTTCTGGACGCCGCGGGCATTTCCTATACCGCGACTGAGTACGAAGCGGATGAATCGGATTTGTCCGGCGTTCACGCGGCGCGGATGCTGGGAATGCCCCCCGAACAGGTGTTCAAAACCCTGGTGCTCCGGGACGCCGCCGTTCACAAGACGGATGTTCCCGCGCCGGGCGGCTTTTTTGTCTGCTGCATCCCGGTGGCGGAAGAGCTCGATCTCAGGAAGGCGGCCCGGATAAACGGCAGGAAAAAGGTGGAACTTATCCCGGTACGGGATCTCCTTCCCCTTACCGGTTATGTACGGGGCGGCTGTTCCCCTATAGGAATGAAGAGGCAGTTCCCTACCTGTATCGACGAAACGGCGGAACTGTTCGACACGATTTCAGTCAGCGCGGGAGCCCGGGGCTGCCAGGTCGTCCTTAATCCCCGGGATCTTCTGCGGTATGTCTCCGGAATTTTTGCGGATTTGACGGCATGAATCTTTTATTCGTACCGGAGGGTTAATACTCATGAGCCCGCTTGTGCGGGGAATATTTAAAACAGCGAAGATACCGGCAGGTAAACTTGCTTCAAGTTTGCTCCTGAATTTTTCATCATTTTTATAGGAGGATTGATTTATGAAAACCATTAACCGTCTTACAGTCATGATACTGATACTGTTGTCATCCACAGTATTAGTATTTGCCCGCCCCGCTTCGGAGGCCGGGCCCGCCGGAGGGGAAGCGGCTTACGAACTCGTGCTGCTCCACACCAACGATCACCACGGCACGACGCTGGCCAACAACGGCAGGGGAGGGCTTGCGGAACGGGCCGCCTATGTCAAGGCGGTAAAAGCGGTAAACCCCCAGGTGCTTCTGGTGGATGCCGGTGACATTAACACCGGCAGCGCCCTGTCCAATATGTTCGCCGCGGAACCTGACATTCTGGCCTATAACCTTATGGGATATGACGCCGCCATCTTCGGGAACCACGAATTTGACGGGGATCAGGCGCAACTGCTCAAACAGATCTCCCTGGCGGAATTTCCCTTTCTTGCGTCCAACATTAAAACGGCGAACGGCGCCGCATATCTGGGGGACACCCCCTACATGGTCAAAAAATACGACGGATTTACCGTGGGACTTTTCGGCATTACCACATTGCGCACAAAAACCATCGCCAGTCCCGATGCCGGCCTTGTATTCATAAACGAGATTGAGGCCGCCCGTGAAATGGTAGAAATACTACGCGGACAGGAAAAGGCCGATATTGTGATCGCCCTTACCCATATCGGGGACGTAGCGGAAGCCCCCGATCACGTCACCTCCCCGGATCTGGCCGCAGCGGTTCCGGGCATAGACATCATCGTGGACGGCCATTCCCATTCCTTCTTCGAAGCCCCCAGGCGGGAGGGGAATACCTACATCGTGAGCGCCAATGAATGGGGAAAATATGTAGGCCATGGGAAACTCACCATCCGGGGCGGGAAGCTCGCGGGCTTCGACTGGAAGCCCATCGCCATAGGGCCGGATCCTGAAATAACCGCGATGCTGGCCCCCTATATAGAGAAGGCCAACGCCAGCCTGAAAGAAGTGGTGGGCGAAGCCGCGGATGCCTTTGTTTTCGGAAATCGGCTGACCCGCTATCAGGAAACCGCCATCGGCGACATGATATGCGATGCCAACGCCTGGTATTTTCGGGAAGTGTACAAGCAGCAGATTGATTTCGCCTTTCATAACGGCGGCAATATCAGGGCGGAACTTCCCAAAGGCCCCCTAACCAGGGAACAGATACTCACGGTCCTTCCCTTCGAAAACTACCTCTTCATCGTTTCCCTTAAAGGAAACGATATTCTCGAGCTCTTCAATTTTATCGCTTCCATTCCCCAGGGCGCGGGCGCCTTTCCCCAGGTTTCACGGGAGGTCCGCTACACCGTTGACTATACGGACGGAACAGGAAAACTGTCGGACCTGACCATCAACGGAGAGCCTGTAGACGGCGAAAAGACCTACCGTTTCTGCACCAACGACTATCTCCTCGGCGGCGGGGACGGCTACACGGTATTGCGGAAAGCGGAGGACCCCTTCAACACATCCCTGCTTCTGTCTTACGTGGTGATAGAGTACATCCGCGCTCAGAACGGGATCATTACACCCGCAACGGACGGGCGGATCACGGTTATAGGGGGAACAACGCCGTAGTTTTACCGGCGGACTACGGGGCGGCCGGCGGGTTCAAGCGGCCGCCCGCCGCGATCAGGATCCGCGTACCGGTTTTAACGCACCGGCGTAGAGGCCCAGGTATTTTTGCGCGGATTTTTTCCAGGAAAAATCCTGCGCCATACCGCGCAGGCGCATGGCTTCGATATGCTCCCGGCGGTTGTAGTACGCCCATACAGCCCAACCTACGGTACTATGAATGGCCAGGGGGGTAAGATCGTCAAAGATAAAGCCCGTGCCGCTCCCGGCGTCCTGGTTGTAGTTCTCCACGGTATCCGCAAGGCCCCCGGTATTCCGTACTATGGGGGGAGTACCGTAGGCCAGGGAGTACATCTGGTTCAGGCCGCAGGGTTCGTACCGGCTGGGCATGAGGAAGAAGTCGCTGCCCGCCTCGATAAGGTGGCTGAATTCCTCGGAATAGCCTATATTGGCCTTGAAATTGGAAAGCCGGGCGGAAAGGCTGCGTATCTCCTGCTCGCACCAGGACTCTCCGGATCCCAGCAGGACGAATTGCAGGTTCATATCCCGGCAGATGGACCACGCGGAACCGTAGGCAGGGCCGAAAAGTTCCCCTACGCCTTTTTGTTCCGTAAGCCTGGTCACCATGCCGATCACCGGGACATCCGGATTGCGGTTGAGGCCGAAGGCCCGCTGGAGGGCTTCTTTGGCTTTCGCTTTTCCGGACATATCTCTGATCGAATAGTTTTGGGGAATGAGCGTGTCGGTGTTGGGGTTCCAGAGCTTGCCGTCTATGCCGTTCAGGATGCCGCAGTAGTCGGCGATCCGGTAACGGAGCACTCCGTCCAGCCTGAACCCGTGCTCCTGGGTCTGGGTTTCCTTCGCGTAATTGGGAGAAACGGTGTTCAGCTTGTCCGCCGAACAGAT
>JAIRSL010000182.1 GCA_031255475.1 Treponema sp. | reverse complement strand
GCCGTTTTTGCCCGGTCAAGCCACAAGCCGGTGATCCGCAGCGCCTCGCGGGCCTCTTTATAAGATATACCCCAGGGAGTGCATACATCAAGCTGCATTTGAATATCGCTCCCCAAAACCGCCTGAATCGCAACGATGTCTTCGGGCGTAAGGTTGTGATACGACCCGTCGATGTGAGAACGGAAACTCACCCCCTCGTCCCGGATCTTCCGGAAAGGGGCCAGGGAAAAAACCTGAAAGCCGCCGGAATCGGTAAGGATGTTCCGGTCCCAGCGCATAAATCCGTGGAGGCCCCCGGCGGCGGCTATAACCTCCATGCCCGGACGCAGGTAAAGATGATAGGTATTGGAGAGGATGATTTCAAAGCCTATTTCCGTAAGATCATCCGGCCGTATGGCTTTGACGGTCCCGTTGGTTCCCACAGGCATGAATACCGGCGTCGTTACCTGCCCGTGGGGAAGGTTGAGGACGCCGGTTCTGGCATGAGAACGGGGATCGGCGCCGGTTATCGTAAAAAAAGAATCCGTCATGTCACACCGCGTCAGGTTTTCGCGCTTTTCAGGAGCAGCAGGCCCAGGGCGCTGAAGAACACTATCGGAAACCATGCCCCAACAATAGGGGGAATATAGCCGAGCCGGGCCATCATCATGCTGATCATCTCCATCACATAAAACACCACACTCGACACCAGGCTTGCCAGGAGGCTCATAAGGAGGATGTTTTTTTTGAACCTTCCCCCCATGGAGATCGAAAGGATCATCACCACAAAGGAAACGGCGGAAAAAGAAAACCGGTGGTAGTAATCCGCCAGAGCGCCGACAAAGGGCAGCCCCGCGCTCTTCAAGTCCCGGACCAGGCCGGCCGCGTCTTTTGCCGGAAGATCCTCGGCGTCCACGGCCCTGCGTTTAAAGATATCGGGATTTTCCCGGTAGGTGTCAACGGCTTCCAGCGGCCTGACCCGCAAAAAATCGCCTTCCCAGGAATAGATGAGGGCGTTCGAGAAAGACCAGTATTCCCCGTTCCAGGAAGCGTGGGACGCCCGGATAAGGGACAGGAATTCCCCCTCATCGTTTTGTTCGATAATGCTTACGCCGTTCAGACTGATCGAAGAATCGTCAAAATAATCAACCGAATAGATGCGTTTTCCGTTCCGGGCTTTAATGACAATATCGGAGTTGTTTTCGGTATACGGCTGGTGCAGGAGCTGTCGGTTCAAGTCGTTTTTCTTCTTAAAAGTGGGAACAACAACCCGGTCCTGAAAGAAAAAAGAGAAAACAGAAACCGCCGCCCCTATAACGAGCAGGGAAACGCTGAAGCGCCAAAAGGGTATTCCGGAAGAAAAGATGGACGTAAGCTCGTTCCGGGCGTAGAGATCCCCCAGGGTATACGCCGCCGCAAAGAGGAGGGAAATCGGTATTGCGTAGGAAAGGCTTTTGGGGAGGTAATAATAACAGACCAGGAGGATCTGGGAAACAGGCACTTCATAATTCAGGTAACGCACCAGATTGGAAAAAAGATCGATAAGGGAAACGAGCATGACGAACATGGCGACTGCGGCGACAAACACAGGGAAGAACTGCTTAACCAGATACCGGTCCAGGATCATGTCAATGCCGTATCCTGAATAAACACAGGACGAACCCTATCGAAACGGCCAGAATGTTGGGAAGCCACATGCACCAGAAGGGGGAATACCCAAGGCGCACCCCCATGGTCTGCCCCCCAAGGAGCATGGCCCAGTACAGGACCGCGATGATGAGGCCGAAAATAAACCCGACGGTCTGCCCGCTTTTTTTGGCCAAAAGCCCCAGGGGAACCGCAAGGAATACAAAGGAAAGAGCGCCGAAGGGTATCGAGAATTTCTTGTAAAATTCCAGGCGGTATATAGAAAGGCTCCGGTCCTTTTTTAAATCCAGCACGATTTCGCCTTCCCGTATGAAAGACGCCGCCTGATTCGTCCGCCGGTTCCAGCCCTCCCGGTTGGGGCCCCGGCGCAGCGTCGCTTCCAGGTTTAAAGCCTGGGACATCACCTTTCTATAGCGTTCATCCATCTTTTCGGCAAGAGCATTCTCTTTGACCTTGATTTCCTTGAAAACATCGATGGAACTCATCTGGCTTGGGGTAATGGAAGAAACACTCTGAATAATGTCCTCCTGGGAAACCCAATAACGGAGGAACGTTGCCGAAGCGTAATCGTAATCCCGCCGGGCGACTTCTTTGGACGACTGGATAAAGGCGTTCCCCAGATCCAGGCTTAACCCCTCCCTGCCGGCGTCCCGCAATTCGGCGTCACGGGCCAGGATGAGCCGCCGTTCCCCGTCCTTGGTTTTATCCAGGATGAGGACATCGTTGATGTTATTCCCCGCCACATTTCCCGTGACCACCACCGTATCCTTAAAACGCTTCACCGAATTGGATTCCAGTTCCAGGGCCGGAGTAGAAGCCATGATCCGCCTCCAAAGCTGCGAAAACTGTATCGTTCCCATAGGAAGGAGGACGTCGTTGGCATAAAACGAAAGCAGGGAAATGAGGACGCCTACCGCGATGGAAGGGATGAACACATTACGGTAGGAAAGTCCGGAAGAAAGCATGACGAGGATCTCATTGTCCGAGGTCATGCGGCCTATGGTCATGAGGGCGCCCACCAGGGACGCGAAGGGCGCCGACAAGGCGATGATAGACGGTATGGCGAAGAGTACCAGCAGTGCGACCTGATGAAACGGCACTTTTTTCGTCAGGACTTCCTGGGCTAAAAGCAGCAATTGATTGACAAAAAAAATAAAGAAGAAAAAGAGAAACGCCACCAGAAAAGAGAACAAGGTTTCGGATACCAGGTATCTGAACAGGGTAAACGAAATAACACGGCTGTTTTTTAATGAACGTTGCCGGGAAATAGGCGTACTCATCATACTCCCGTTGATCCGAACCCCCCGGAACCCCGGTCCGTCTCCGAAAGCTCCCGGGCTTCCGTAAAGGAAACCCTGTATACCGGGGCGATAATCAGTTGGGCGATACGGTCCCCGTCCTTAACGGTAACATCCGTATCCCCCAGGTTGATTATGATGACCGAAACTTCCCCCCGGTAATCAGAATCTATGGTGCCCGGAGAATTCAACACCGTAATCCCCTGCTTGAAAGCCAGCCCAGACCGGGGCCGCACCTGGCCTTCGTATCCCGCCGGGATTTCAAGGACCAAACCCGTCGGGATGCGCGCCCGGCCCAAAGGAGGGACGCATACCGGCGCTTGGAGGCACGCCCTAAGATCCGCCCCGGCGGCTCCCGCGGTGGCGTATTCCGGCAAGCGGGCGGCCGGGTCTGCTTTGGATACCCTGACCGGCGGAATTCCCCGGCTTTCCATGGCCTTCTCCCCAGCCTCCCCTAACGGCGGGGCCTGTCATTCCGGGGACGGCGCTCCCCGCCGGAGCTTTCCGCCGCCGGATCAACGGCGTCGATATAGGAAAGGTTAAGCCGGCCCATCTTGTCGATTTCCAGCAGCTTGACCGGTATCTCCTGCCCTTCTTTGAGCACGTCCGTAACCACAGCGATACGCTGGCGGGAAAGTTTGGAAATGTGCACCAGCCCTTCTTTGCCGGGGAGTATTTCCACAAATGCGCCGAAGTCCATGATGCGCCGTACCACGCCGTTGTAGATACGGCCCACTTCCGGGTCCGAAACAATGCCCAAAACAGCAGCCTTGGCGTCATCGGCGTCTTTGGTGTTTTTCCCGTAAATGGTGACGGTCCCGTCATTATCGGTATTGATGGTAACGCTATACTGCTCGCAGAGGGCCTTGATATTCTTACCCCCCGGGCCTATGAGGGCGCCTATCTTGTCCACGTCTATCCGCAGGGTTACGATCTTGGGGGCGTACTCGCTGATGTGGTCCGTGGGCTTTTGGATGGTCTTATTCATGACGGAAAGGATATGAAGCCTGCCGCGCCTGGCCTGATCCAGAGCCTTCCGCATCACTTCGGGACTTACCCCGGCGATCTTAATATCCATCTGGAAGCCGGTGATACCGTCGGCGGTCCCGGCAACCTTAAAGTCCATGTCCCCCAGGTGATCTTCCTCACCCAGGATGTCGGAAAGCACGGCGTAACGGTCCCCCGGGCCGCCCTTCCCTTCGGTGATAAGCCCCATGGCTATTCCCGCCACGGGCTTCTTCATGGGTACTCCGGCATGGAGCAGGGACAAGGTACCCCCACATACCGAAGCCATGGAAGAAGAACCATTGGACTCCATAATTTCCGAAACTATACGTATGGTATAGGGGAATTCTTCCTTGGAGGGGATCATGGCTTCCAGGGACCGGCGGGCCAGATTCCCGTGGCCTATTTCCCGGCGGCCCGTACCCAGGCGGCCGACCTCGCCCACCGAATAGGGAGGAAAGTTATAGTGAAGCAGGAAGTTCTCCCGCTTGTCGCCCTCAATGTCGTCGAAAATTTGCTCGTCAAAAACAGTCCCCAGGGTGGTGACCGCCAGGGCCTGGGTCTCGCCCCGTGTAAAAAGGGCGGAACCGTGAGCCCGGCTCAGGACGCCGATTTCGCAGGCAATGTCCCGTATATCCTCGGTTCCCCGGCCGTCCACCCGCAGCCCCTTATCCAGGATGGAAGAACGCAGTATCCCGTATTCCATGTCTTCAAAAAGGGCGTCGAACAGCTTTTTCTGAACCTCGTCGGCAAGCTGTTCCGCGTATTGGGAGGCAATATCGGTCTTGACCCGGTTTATGGCGTCATGACGTTCCTGCTTGCCCTTGACGAAACAGGCGGCCTCAAGCCGGGGATAGGCGGTGGAACGGATGGCGTCTTTGTTTTCCAGGGTCAGCGTAATGGCCGCCAGGGGCAGTTTCTCTTTGCCCGCGAGTTCCCGCAGCTTTTCCTGGAGGACGCACAGTTCGATGATAACACCCTGGGCCTTTTCCAGGGCGGCGATCATCATGTCTTCGCCGGCTTCCGAAGCGCCCCCTTCCACCATGGTAATGCCCTCTTTGGTCCCGGCCACCACGATTTCCAGGGAGGACTTCTCTATTTCCTCGTAACTGGGATTCACCACCAGTTCGTCCCCCAGGGCGCAGACACGCACCCCCGCGATGGGGCCGTTAAAGGGAATGTCCGAAATATGAACCGCCGCGGAGGCGGCGATAATGGCCACAATATCCGGGGGGTTCACCTGATCGGCGGAAACCGTGGTCGGGACCACCTGTATTTCCCGGCCAAAGCTCTTTTCAAACAGGGGCCGCATGGGCCGATCTATAAGCCGGGACACGAGGATTTCTTTGTCCTTGGGGCGGCTTTCCCGCTTGATGAACCCGCCGGGGATCTTTCCGGCGGCGTAATATTTTTCGTTGTAATCCACGGTCAGGGGGACGTAATCCAAACCCTCCACCGCTTCCTGAGACGAACAAACCGTGGCAATTACCGCGGAACCCGCGTATTGGGCAAACACCGCCCCGTTAGCCTGTTTTGCGATCCTACCGGTTTCAAGGATAAGTTCCTTACCGGCGATTTGAAGTGTTACTCTTTGAACCATACGTTCCTTTTCCATTCTATAATAAATTACGCAATAAATCACGCTTATCCGGCGCATAATGCCGGAAATATAAAAAACCCGGCGCCGGCCTTCTGTTGTTTTAGCCGGTTCCGGGCATTACGTCCGGTAAATCGAACTAAACCGACGGTTTACCCAGCCTTATCCGTTTACTTGCGGAGCCCCAATTCCTTGATCAGCGCCCGATATCGTTCCAGGTCCGTTCGCTGTAAATACTTCAGAATACGGCGCCGTTTGCCTACCAGGATCAACAGTCCGCGCTGGCTGGACTTATCCTTCTTGAATTGTTTGCAATGCTCCGTAAGCCGATTAATCCGCCCGGTCAACAGCGCAACCTGGACTTCCGACGCGCCGGTATCTTTTTCATTTTTACCGAACTTAGTCACGAGGGAAGTTACTTCTTCCTTGTTCAATGCCATATATTTACACTCCTTAAAAACCGCATAAAACCCATTTATATCTTCATGACGCCTAACGGCCGCTTTTCAAAAATTCAATCCATTCCGCGTCAACCGGAAGAGGGACAAAAACGCCTTCTTTATCAACGGAAACGCCGGTCTCTATTCCCGATCCGGCATCCCTCCCGTGGAGCAATACGCCGTACCGGCCCGGCGCGGGAATTACCCGGTTTTGGGAAGCGGTATGATAGAACCGCCCTCCGTCCCGGAAACTCACGGTCATTCCGGTACAGTCAATTTCGACATTCCGGCCTAAAAGGCGGGCGGCCCGGTCAAGATCCCCTTCGGCAATCGCCGACCGTATCCGGCTGGAACTTACCGGGTGCGGCCCTTCCAAAACAGGGTCCACCACCTCAACGGAAATCCCCGCCTTTTTCACAAACGCCCTGATTTGAGCGGTATCGGTATCCATCTGATACCCACAACGAAAACCGGCGCCTACGGCTATAAACTTCGGATTTCCCCGCCGGATAAGAAGATCGATAAATTCTCTACCGGTTATTCTACTGAAATTCAGAGAAAAGTCAATCAGAATAACCGCTTCCACCCCCAGATTCTCAAAAAAGGCAAGTTTCCGGTTAAGGCTGAGGATGTCCCCGGTCCATCCCGGTTTTTTTAACGCGGCCTTGGGGTTTTGCCTGAAGGTAACCACCATGGGAACCAGGAGAGGCCGCTTGCCGGCTATCCGCTCAATGAGCGCCCGGTGGCCCCGGTGTATGCCGTCAAAAACCCCGACGGTAACGGCGGTTCCCCGCTCAGAACCGGGCATTTCGTCTTTCAGATCCCCCCGGATAAACCGGGACCATTCAAGCGCCAGCATAGACGTACCCGTAACCCCAGCGGCCCCCGTCTTTTTTCTCGATAACCGCGATTAATGCCCCGTTTTTGTCAAACACCCCCGCGCAATCCGGGGAAAGATCCTCCTCGCCGGGAAAAAACCGCACGGCCCCGCTTTGCAGAAAGGGGGCCGGGGGCTGCCCCCGGCGGAGGCCGGAAACCGCGGCGTCATCCGCTTCCATGCAGGGTATGCCCAGGGCGGCGAAGGCTCCGGGCGTGACGGGCCGGAGGCTTGAGGGAACGGGACGGTCCGCCGCCCCGGAAAGACGGAACCCCGCGATGGCGGTGCGCTCCAGAGCCGCCAGGTGAGCGCGGGAACCTGCCGCACGGGCTATGTCCCTGGCCAGGGAACGGATGTATGTCCCCTTGGAACACCGTACCCTGATGCGGGCCAGGGGAGAATCGAAGGCGAGGAGTTCCAGGGCATGAATCGTAACGGGCCGTTCCCGCATTTCTACCGGCGTCCCCGAACGGGCGAGCGCGTAGGCCCGCTTTCCGTCCACATGAACCGCCGAATAGACGGGAGGCGTCTGGAGTATATTCCCCATGAACCGGGGAAGAACCGCTTCCAGGGTCTCCCGGTCCGGGGGCGGCGCTTCCGCAACCGGGACCCCTTCGGGATCCAGAGTGTCGGTTTCCGTCCCAAAGCGTATGGTCCCCTCGTATTCCTTATCGCACCCGGAACACCAGGGGGCAAGTTTCACCGCCCGGCCCGCCAGCACCAGGAGCAGTCCGGAGGCGAATTTATCAAGTGTTCCCGTGTGGCCCACCTTGCCGGTGGAAAAAACCTTTTTTACTTCGTTCAACGCCTGAAACGAAGTAATCCCCGGTTTCTTATTCAACAGGATAAAGCCGGAAACCGCGTTTCCATCGGGCCGTACGATTCCCTTTGACATCTCACCGGTCTTCATGTCCGGATGCGTTCTCCTGACCGGGCGCGCCGTCACTGCCGGAAGGTTCCGTCCGGCGGGATAACCCTTCGATCTTTTTTATAAGGTCAAAGCTTTCCCGCATTCCCGAATCCTCAAAAAACCTGAGACGGGGGGTTTGACGCAGCCTGACCTCTTTCGCGAGCCGGGACTGGATAAAACCGGCGGCGTTCTGCAAACCCTCGATGCCTTTGGCAATCCCCCTGGGAGTTTTGAAACTTGAAACATAGACATCGGCATAGGTAAAGTCCCCGGACACCCGGACCCTGGTAATCGAAAGAAAAGTATCGACCCTGGGGTCCTTGATCTGCCCTTCCACGATGAGGGAACCTATTTTTTCCTGAATAAGGCGCCCTACCCGTTCCAGCCTGTACTCACCCATGTTCCGGCCTAACTCAGTTTCCGCGCCACTTCGACAATCTCAAAGACTTCAAACTGATCGTCTACCCGGATGTCGTCGAAATCATCAAGGCCCATGCCACATTCGTAACCCGCAGCCACTTCCCTGACATCGTCCTTGAAACGCCTGAGAGAGGAGATCTTTCCCGTGTGGATGACAATGCCTTCCCGGACGACATTGACGCTGGCGCTCCGCTTGACCGTCCCCGACAGGACGTAACAGCCGGCGATGGTTCCGGCCTTGGGCACCTTAAAGGTATTCCTGACTTCCACCTGGGCGATGGTTTCTTCTTTGGTATCCGGTTTAAGCATCCCTTCCATGGCCTGTTTTATCTCGTCCACCGCCTTATAGATGACGTTGTACTTGCGGATATCCACCTTTTCCTGGTCCGCCAGGAGTTTGGCCTTGGGAACCGGGCGCACGTTAAACCCTATGATGATGGCGTTAGACGCGATGGCCAGGTCTACATCCCCTTCGTTGATGGCGCCGGGAAGGGCCTGAATGACGTGGAGCCTGACTTCTTTGGTGGAAAGGTTTTCGAGACTGGAACGAAGCGCTTCGGCGGAACCCTGGACATCGCTCTTGATGATGACCTTGAGTTCCTGAATGGCCCCCTCGTTGATCGTGTCCCGAAGATTGTCCAGGGTGATCTTTTTGATGTTCTTGGCATCCTCAAACCGTTTGAGTTCCTGCCGTTTTGCCGAGACGCTCCGGGCGACTTTTTCGTCTTCCACTACCTGAAGGGGTTCCCCGGCATTGGGGCCGCCCTCGAAACCAAGGACCTCCACCGGCATAGCGGGAGTCGCCTCCAGGACCTTTTCGCCCTTGTCGTTGAAAAGGGCCCGGACCTTACCGGGCCAGATCCCGGCCACAAAAGAATCGCCTATCCTGAGAGTACCCCGCTCAACCAGCACGGTGGCGACTATGCCCCGGCCGTGGTCTATCCGGGCCTCCAGTATCTTGCCTTCCGCCTTAAAACCGTAATTGGCTTTAAGGTCAAGGAACTCTGCCTCCAGAAGTATGGCTTCCACCAGCTTGTCTATGTTTTGCTTTCTGAGGGCCGAAAGTTCCACGAACATGGTTTGCCCGCCCCATTCATCGGGCATAAGCCCCAAATCGGAAAGCTGGCTCTTGACCCGGTCGGGATTGGCTTCGGCCTTATCCATCTTGTTCACCGCCACTATGATGGGCACGTCCGCTTCCTTGGCGTGGTTGACGGCTTCAATGGTCTGGGGCATAACCCCGTCGTCGGCGGCGACCACCAGGACCACGATGTCCGTGACTTGGGCGCCCCGTGCGCGCATTCGGGTAAATGCCTCATGGCCGGGGGTGTCCAGAAAGGTGATCTTCCCGTGGGGGGTATCCACTGTGTAGGCGCCTATATGCTGGGTGATGCCGCCGAATTCCCCGGCCACCACATCGGAACTCCGTATGGCGTCCAGGAGTTTGGTCTTGCCGTGATCGAC
>JAIRSL010000178.1 GCA_031255475.1 Treponema sp. | reverse complement strand
GATTCCCGAAGATCGGCCAGTCCGGGACGCGCCGCGTGTTCCCCTCCCCGCTTGTTCTCCACTTCCCGGCGCACCTGGGAAAGGGCCACAATGGGGATGCCCAGTTCACGGGCAAGGCTTTTAAGGGAACGGGATATTTCGGCCACCTGCTCGTGCCGGGGAAGCTGGGAGTTCTCCGAAGAGATAAGGGTAAGGTAGTCGATAAAAATAATATCCACCTTCTGCTGGGACCGGAGCCGCCTGGCTTGGGCCCGCAGGTCCAGGAGTTTCATGTTCGGCATATCCACGATATACAGGGGAGCCTCGTAGATTATCCCCGCGGCGTCCAAAAGCCTGGAGAATTCCGAAGGTTTCAGTTTTCCCAGCCTTAGGGAGTTGGATTCGATATTCGCCTCACCCGAGATGAGCCGCTGAACCAGGGCCACATCGGACATTTCCAGGGTGAAAAAAGCGGCGGGGACTTTCTGGTGTATGGCGATATTGGCTGCCATGGTCAGGGCCAGGGCGGTCTTTCCTATGGAGGGCCGGGCGCCTATGATGATCAATTCCGAAGGCTGAAACCCGGAGGTATACTGATCAAGGTCGTCAAATCCGGAAGGAATACCGGTATACCGGCCTTTCGAGTGATACCGGCTTTCTATGATGTTGATGACCGGGGGAATTATTTCCTTGATGCTCTTAAAGGTAAGGGTCTGCCGGGAATCGGTGAGTTCGAAGATACGCTGCTGGGTTTCTTCCAGAATAACCCTGGATTCCTGAGACTCATCGAAGGATTTTGCGACAACTTCGTTGGAAACCCGTATCAGGGCGCGTCTGAGGGACTGGTCCTGAACGACTTTCGCGTAATAATCAATGTTGGCGGCGGTGGGCACCACGTTGGTCAGAGACGCGACATAAGCCGGCCCCCCCGCCCCGTCGAGTTCGCCGGTTCTCCGCAGTTCCTCGACTATGGTGATGATGTCCGCCCTCAACCCCTGATCGGAGAGGGTTCTTAGGGCCTCAAAAACCCGGCGGTTCCTGTTGATGTAGAAATCACCGGGTTTAAGGTACTGCATGGCGACCGGCACTGCTTCCGCGTCAAGAAGCATGGCCCCCAGCGTCGCCTTTTCCGCTTCCTCATTGTGAGGAGGTATTTTGTCTTTGAGTCCCTCTGCCATAAACCCTTAGGGAACCGCCCGCTTTCCGCCCGGATCTACGCCTGGTCCGGGGTCCCGGCGGAGGGAACTTCACCCCCGGCAGGAGCTTCTTCGACCACGGGAGCTTCGGCCTGCGCCGCCTCGACCGTCTGCGCTTCGGCCTGTTCCTCATGATGCCGCCTCTCCCTCCGGGACGGGGCGGGGTGTCTGGGTTCCGTTTTGATGACCTGGGCTTCCACGGTCAGCCCGACTTCCGCGGAGGCGCTTTCGTAGAGTTTGACCGTCACCTTGTACTTGCCCACGCTCTTAAACGTGTTGCCGGGCAATTCCACCCGCTTCCGTTCCGTGGGAAAACCCTGCCTGGCAAGTTCTTCCGCCACGGTCTGGCTGGTGACGGCGCCGTAGAGTTTTCCGTTGGGCCCGGCGGGCATGGTGATGACCAGTTCCAGGGCTTCCAGTTTTTCTTTCAAGCCCGCGGCGTCCTGCCGCTTCTCGGACTTGCGGGCTTCGATTTCTTCCCGCCGGGCTTCGAACTTCTCGATGTTCCTTTCCGTATACGGCAACGCTATGCCCCGTGGAAAAAGATAATTCCGGGCATACCCCTTGGCTACGTCTTTGACATCCCCTTCTTCTCCCAGGGTGTTCAAATCCTTGTTCAAAATTACTTTCATATTCCAAGCTCCTTGCGTTTTACGGACTCTGAACCGAACCCGGCGCGGGCATTACCGCGCCTTCGCCGCGTTCACATCCCCGGAGTAGAGGATGGTCCTTTGATTTTCGGCACCCGAAAGGGCGCCCAATTTTCGGCAATACCCAGGAGGACTAAGGCCCCCAAAAGTATCGCGTTAATTCCGGGACTGATGATCAACATAACCAGAAGAAAGTTCAGCGCCAGCCTCATGAAGGGCGGAAGATTTGCCCGGCCGATAAAATACGCCGCGATTCCGCCGCCCTGAGCCAGATACAGAATACCGCAGATAACCAGGCCGTTCCAGGCCGCGATTTCCAGAGGCGTTATCCCCCACTTTCTCCCCGCGAGAATGGCAAGGAGGGAAAAGGACAGTACCCAGATGAAAACCTGGGGGATGTGAAACCCGGCCAGGGTCCCCCCTCCCCTGATCCGGCGAAAAATCCAAACCAGGGCCAGGGCGATCTGACGGTTGATAAAGAAGAACAGCATAAAGGACGCCATTACCCCGCCCCTCAGGGCCGTAAAAAACAGGGTTTCCCGTATAAACTCCGGCGTCAGGTACTGTTCCATCAGGGACTTCTCAACCACATCCGCTCCGGCGGCGGCCGAATACAGGGCCGCCAATGCCTCCGTCTGGGCGCGGATAAAAGCGGCGAAAGCCGTATCCTGCCGGAGAGAGGCTATTACGGGTATAAACAGCAGGACCGCCGCGCACGAGGCGATCACGAAGCGGTATACGCCGGGGATGCGTACCGGGGGCATCTTCCCCGGCGGTTCGTCCGCGTCCCTGAACGAGGGGGCCATTATCCAGGTGAAGGCCGCGGCAATCAGGGCAAACTGCGCCGCGCCCCATAAGGCCCAATCCCAGGAAGCGCGGGAAACAGCGGCGGTCACGACCGACCACAGGCCGTTCCCCGCGGCCGCCAGGATCAGGCAAACCCAGGCGGCCCTGAAACCGTACCCGGCCGCCATGACGCCCAGGGGCAAGAAACACAAAAACCCGAAAAGCCCGAAACGGGCCAGTAGGATACAGGAAACCGCCCCTATCAGCACAGGAATATAGGCAATGGCAGTACCCTGCCGGAAAACCATGATGACCGGCTCTTGTCTAGTCGGCGACAAAGGGAAGCAGGGCGATGATCCTGGCCCGTTTAATGGCTACGGCCAGGGCCCGCTGATGTTTCGCGCAGGTTCCGGTAATCCTGCGGGGCAGAATTTTACCCCGGTCGGTGATAAACCGGCGCAGCACGTCCGCGTCTTTGTAATCTATCTTCAGTTTTTGGGTGCAGAATTTGCAGACTTTTTTCTTAAAAAAAACCTTGCCCTTGCCGCCGCGCCCGCCGCGGTCGTCACCGTCCCGGCCGTCCAGTTGGGTTTCCGCGCCCCTATCCTGCCGGGGATGCTCGTTTTCTACATATTTCTCATCCGACATATTTGCTCCTTAATCTCAAATCATTGTTCTCAAAAAACAGCCATTCCGTCATTACACCCTGCGGTTAGAACGGAACGTCATCCGAAAAACCATCATCCCCTGCGGGAGGCCCGCCGTCGCGGGGCGGCCGTTCCGCACCGCCTTCGTTCCGGTGTTCCTGATACCCGCCGCCCTGGCCGTAGCCGTTATTGGACCCGCCGGATCCACCGGGTCCGCCGCCGAGAAGCTGGATGTTATTCGCCACGATCTCGACCTTGGAACGGTTCTGACCGTCCTGTTCCCACCGGTCCTGGCGGAGTTCGCCGTCAACCCCTACCTGTTTTCCTTTTACCAGGTACTGGTTCAGGGCCTCGCCCTGCCTTCCCCACAGAACGATGTCGAAAAAATTCGCCTCGTCCACCCACTGATCGCCGGATTTACGCCTGCGGTTAATGGCAACGGAGAATTTGCATACCGCCTGGCCTCCGGCGGTGTATTTCAATTCCGCGTCCCGCGTTAACCTTCCTACAAGGACGACATGATTAATATCCGCCATAACTGCCTCCTATTTTTCTACATTAACGAAAAAATATTTGAGGAGATTCGCGTTGAGCTTGAAAACCCGGTCAAGGACGGTGATCTTTTCCGGTTCGGCCTTAATGGTATAGAGGACATACCGTCCCCTCCGGCGTTTTTTAATTTCATAGGCGAGATCGCGATCACCGGTTTCATCGATCTTCTCGATCTCGACCCCGTTGGCGCTCAAGTCGGATTGCAGAAGCTCCCGGCCTGCCTGATACAGGTCTTCTTCCAATGGGAAGATGACCGTCAGTTCATACTGACGCATAGGTCCTCCTTACGGACTAAAAACTGGTCCACCCCAGGGGCGGACAAAGAGGTAACCTTTTTATACCACCTAGCCTTTTTTTAGTCAAGAAGGCGGAAGACCCGCAAAAACGGGGCTTTTGGCCGTATGTAAGGCAAAGGTTCCCTTGGCCGGGCGGCGGTGTTCCGGGCGGGGACGCCGGCCCGTATCCCGTTCCGCGCCGGGGCGGGCGTAATGGAGAACCCGGGAACAATCTCCGAGGTATGAAACCCTTCGCTACGAATCAAACGCCGTATTATTCCCCCATCATAACATC
>JAIRSL010000159.1 GCA_031255475.1 Treponema sp. | reverse complement strand
GACCGGCCCGCGGCGCTGGTCCGGGAATTCATCGATAACGCCATAGACGCGGGAAGTTCTCAAATAGAAGTGTCCATTGAGGGAGGGGGAATACGCCGGGTCGAGGTGACGGATGACGGAAACGGCATGGGGAATGAGGACCTTAAGCTGTGCTGGTATACCCACGCTACGAGCAAGATCCGTTCCCTGGAAGATCTCAACACTGCGGAAACTCTGGGCTTCCGGGGCGAAGCCCTGGCGGCGGCGGCGGCGGTTTCCCGGCTGGATATACTCTCCAGCGTTGACGGCCGGGAAGCCTGGCGTCTGGTAACCGGCCCCGGCGATATAACGGCCCCCCAATTAACCCAGGCCATCCGGACCAAAGGGACCAGCGTCCGTTCCCTGGGTCTTTTCGATACCATTCCTGCCCGCAGACGTTTTCTGAAACGGGAAGGCAGCGAAGCCGGTTTGTGCAGGCAGATTTTTCTTGATAAAGCCCTGGCCTTTCCGGGCCTGACCTTCCGCTTCATCCAGGACGGCCGGCTTAAGGTGTTCCTTGCCCCCGCCTCGTCCTTCAAAGAACGGTACGCCCAGGCTCTCCTGGACCGGAACGAAGGGTCGTTTCTTCACGAAATCAACGCCCAGGGCGAAGGATTCTCTATAGTCATCGTAGCCGGAGGCCCGGAACTCTACCGCCCGAACCGGCGGCAGCAGTATGTCTTCGCCAATGGCCGGCGCATCCAGGATTTTTCCCTGCTCCAGGCGTTGGAATACGGCCTCCAGGGATGGTTCCCCAACGGGACCCATCCGATAGGTGCGATCTATGTGGATATAGACCCAAGTCTTGCCGACTTCAACATACATCCTGCCAAGCGGGAAGCCCGCTTCCGGAACTTGGGAGCCATACACCACGCCATAACCTCCACTCTGGGCAACTTCTCCCGCTATCGGAACATCGCCGTTTCCGCTCAGGACCGGCCCCGTGAAGGGAATCTTTCTTTTGTCCCGGAAACCGACGGTAATCGGGGAAACGGCCCATATCGGAGCTATCCTGCCGGCTCGCCGGGCAACGGCGTCACCGGAGAGGTTTCGGGCCCTCTTGCTATGGAAGCCCTGCTGAACAAGCCCCCGGCCTTTGTCCCGCTTCCGGGCAGGGACTGGGACAAAGAGGCCGGCGTTCACGAACCGGCTCCTTTTTACGGCGGGAACATTCCGTCCCGTGAGGAAGACGCCGGCATCAGGATCGCCGGACGGCTTTTCAGCCTCTTCATCCTGGTTGAGCGGAAAGATCGGTTCTTTATCATCGATCAGCACGCCGCCCACGAGCGTATCCTTTACGACCGCCTGATTAATGGTCCTATCCCCCGGCAGGAACTTCTGGTTCCCATCCCGTTCTTTACCGAAAGCGGAGAGGATGACGAGTTCCTTACCTGGCGGCAGAAAGACCTGGCCAAACTCGGGGTGGTAATTACCAGGGAAGAAGGCGGCGGCTGGCATATTGACGCCCTGCCGGCGGGCTGGCGGCTCTCGGACTCCGAAACCGTGACATCTATCCTGGAGCTTAAGACGGCGGGAGAAAACATGACCGAACACTGGGCCGCCACCCTCTCCTGCCACGGCGCGATCAAAGACGGGGATTACCTGGACGATGCCTCCGCCCTGACCCTTGCGGCGGAGGCGCTAAAGCTGCCGGTTCCGCGGTGTCCGCACGGCAGGCCCATCTGGTTCGAGTTGAGCCGGGAAGACCTCCTCCGGGCGGTACGGCGGGCATGACTGCCGCGAGGCAAACCCCTGAATGTAAGCCAATACCGTTGTTTTATGCGCGAAGCGTAGCAGGCCGCTACTTGCCGCCCAAAGGAAGATTGGCGAGCTCTATGCCTGCCTGAAACACCAAAGACACGGAAAAATACCGGAACGGATCGTACTGAAAAAACGGGTTGCCGGTTTCGGCTATCTTGTCGGAAAAGGAACCCTCAAAACGGGCCAGCATACCGAAACCGCCCTTTCTTCCCCGTCTGCCGGAAAGATCAAACCCCACATCAAAATACCAGCCCATATACGGATTTAACGAAAAAGACTCGTCGGCCCCGTTATCAACAGGCAGGCTGGAACCGCCGGAACCGCTCCCTATTACGCTGTATTGAAAGGCAGACCCGCCGTCTATAGGCATATTACCCGTAAGGCCGCCGCCAATCGCAAACGCCCCCAGGGAAAACCGAAACCCGATGGGAATGGAGGCATATCCAAAGACAAGGACATTGATAAGCGTACCGCTATTCTGCAATATGCTTTCCTCGGCATTGTGGATCCCGGTGAAAATATTGAAACCTAAACCGGTATTGATTGCAAAAAAATTGAAGAAGTAATAATGAACAGATACCTGCAAACCGGCATCCATGCCGGCGCTGAATGTCTGCATACCCGGAATATCTCTGTCCCGGATTCCGGTCTGGCGGTCTACAATTCCTATATCCGGAATGGCAATCCCGATCCGGGGTTCTATGTTAAGCATCATATCCCCCTTATCGTGGGCGGAAACAGCGGCAATAGAACCGGCAAGAATAACCAGAACCGTTATCATTTTTTTCACTTTCATGCATAACTCCTTTAGCGGGTTTCCTCTTTACCGGGATTAAACGTCCTCATACGGCGTTTTTACGGGCAGGCATCGAAGACCACCGCGAATAAAAACCAAAAAGATTCGGTCCAATAAAAAAATCCCGTAAATCCTCATGCATAAGGATTTACGGGCATGGGCGATACAAGAGTCGAACTTGTGACCCTCAGCGTGTCATACTGATGCTCTAACCAACTGAGCTAACCGCCCTGTTAAAAACCGCTTTACTTTCCGGCTCCACGGTTTTGCTTTGCCAAAACCGTACTATAATCTATACCGGAGATGCCTTCCCTGTCAAGAAAAGTTTCTCCGGGCGTATTGCGGGGGAACTTACATCTTTTCCCGGATGGCGACGTTTACTTCGATTTTTCCGTGGGGGCCCAGTTCCATGGGGACAATAAGGGCTTCTACCTTAAGGTCGCTGGAAACTTCAAGATTATCCCCCACAAAAAGGGCCGGGGGGGTCAGGTCGAATTTGAAACCGAGATCGTGGAGTTTGGTGACCGCCTGGGCGGTGATCATGTTGGCAAGCTCCTGGATGGTGGCTTTGGCCATGTCGTCCAGGGCGGGCAGTTTTTCGCCGTTCATGACGCTCGCCACCGCCAGGGCCGTCTCTTTGGTCATATCAAAGCGAACCTGCCCTATCACATCGCCGGCAAGACCGACCACGGCGGCAACCCCCATAATGGCCAGCGTGGTGGATTTAAGGTACAGATCGCTCCGTTTAACATCCTCGTAAACCTGGCTCTTAAGAATACTAAAAGCCGCCTCGACAAAAGGGTTGATGTATTCAACTCTCATACAAATACTCCTTTACCAATAGCTAATTGCGCACAAACGCGGAAACAGGATCCTTCGCTACAGGCTGCCAGTCGTCCACCGGAAGCTGTTCATTTTTTCCCAGGATAACGAGCCCGCCTTTTTTCAGCTTTTCGGAAAATTCGGCAATGACTTTTTCCTGGTCTTGCAGGGAAATAAAAGACAGAAAATCCCGGGCTATGATAATATCCACCTCGGGAATCTGGTTCCCGTTCAGAATATCATGATATTCAAACAGGATCGAATCCTTTATCTCCTGATTAAAACTATAACCGTTCTTACCCCTCACCATAAAGCTCCGGATAAATTCAGGCACATCGTCAAGGTCAAAGATCATATTCGGGGCCGATGATATGGAAAGAATATCATTATCGTTAGCCCAGATCTTTATATGGCCGCCAGGGTATCGTGACTTCAGTATACACGCTAATGAAAAAGTTTCATAGCCCTTTCCGCAGCCGAGATTCCAAACCTGAATGTTGTTGGAACGCATATTCGGCAGTATGCCCTTGACCTGGTAGGAATACTCGTCCTCCCAGAACGTACCGGTGTTGGGGGAATAGAAGACGGATAAGAAGTCGTCCGCATCCTGGACGTTTCTAAGTTGGGCTTCCGCATCCGTATGGAGGTCCGCCCATTCCCGGAACCGCTTCCTCAGCCACGCATCGTTAAGGGGGCTTACGGTAAACTGCTTGAGGGCGGCCAGGCTGTCTTTAATAAAGCCGAGGGCGGAATCGGTGACTACGGCGCGGTGTTCCGCGTCCGGTCCCGCAACAGGCGGCGGCACAAGGTAACTTTCGCCGGAAACTTCCTGGATAGCGGCCCGGGGTTTCTGCTTTTCATCCTCGTTCTGGGTAAAGATACGAACCACATCCAGGATGATGTAGAGATCTCCCTGTTTTTCCACAACTCCGCTGATAAATTTGATGTTGATGTCCCCAAAAATAGGATGGGGAGGCTGTATCGTACTTGAGTTGATTCCGACAACCTTGTCGATCTTATCGACAATCGTACCGTAAACCCTATCCCCAATCCGGAGAATGAGCATATTCTCCTGACCGTCGACCTTGGCGTCCACCGGAAGATGAAAAAAAGTCCGTAAATCAATGATGGGGATGATGTCGCCCCGGAGGTTGTAAACTCCCCGGACAAAGGAGGCGGCGTTGGGCACATAGGTAAATTTTTCGGCCTTGGCAATTTCCTTGACATTCATGATGTCAACGCCGTAATCCTTACCGGCCAGGGAAAAAGTGACCATCTTGAAGTCAACGTTGTCAACCCGATCTTTTTGTTCCTGTAATTCGGCGTTCACCGTTGCCAAATCCTTAATCATTACTGCCATGGCTTTCCTCGCTACCTGGTTGACGCTTCACGCACCCGGCGTTGTTCAAGTTCTTTCCGGAGCCCCAGTTCCAGAAGCTGGCTTACGTCTATAATAAGCGAAACCGAACCGTCACCCAGGATCGACGCGCCGGCAATTCCGGGAGAATTGGTGTACTGATCCCGCAGAGGCTTAATAACTACATCTTCCTCGCCGATAAGGCTGTCCACCATAAAGCCCATCTTCTTTTCGGCAGTACCCACAATGACAATGAAGTTATACTCCTGGCTTTCTTCGGTCTTGATACCGAACAGCCGGTTGAGCCTGAGCAGGGAAAGCACGTCGTTGCGGATATTGAAGACTTCGTAGTTGTCGATCATCTTGATATCCTCCGGCTTGATCCGCAGGCTCTCTATGACCGAGGTAATGGGAATGGAATAAATTTCCGTGCCGACCCGGACCAAAAGGCCCTGAATGATCGCCAGGGTCAGCGGAAGTTTGATGATGAATTTGGTCCCCCTGCCCCATTCGGAGGAAACCGTGACGGTTCCGTTGAGCTTTTCGATTTGCCGGCGTACCACGTCCAGCCCGACCCCCCGGCCGGATATGGCGCTGATGGTCTTGGCGGTGGAAAACCCGGGCTCGAAGATAAGGTTGAAGGCTTCCACATCGGACAGGATCTTGTTGGGACTGATAAGGCCCCGCTCCACGGCTTTAGCCTTAACCGCCTCCACATCTATACCCTTGCCGTCGTCGGAAATTTCGATGATGATCATGTTCCCTTCATTGGCGGCCTTAAGAAGAACCATGCCCTCTTCGGGCTTACCCGCCGCCCGGCGGTCCTCCTGGGACTCAATGCCATGGTCTATGGAGTTCCGTACCGAGTGCATGATGGGATCAAGGAGGTCTTCGATAACCGATTTGTCGAGTTCGGTTTCCTCACCCTCAATGACCAGGTTTATCTTTTTATTAAGGGATTTGGAAAGGTCCCGGACCAGTCGCGGAAAACGGCTGAAGATCTGGCTGATAGGCACCATGCGGATGCGCATAACCCCCTCCTGAAGCTCGCTGGTGATACGGCCCAGGTTTTGGGAAGTGGAACGGAATTTGCCCGCGTTGACCTTGAGCGATGTCTCGAATCCGTCAAAAAGGGAAAAAATATCCCCGTATTGATCCCCGATCTCCTTCCGTATGTCCTTGACGGTCTTGCCTTCCTGCATACTTTCCAGATAATCGGGCAGGCTGTCGAAAAGGTTCTTAATCTTTTCCCGGTAAACCGCTTCGATGTCATGAAGATTCGTCAGCAGATCGTTAAATTGATTGTTAATCTGGTTAAAAGTTGCCTTGGTGATAACCGTCTCGGAAACCAGGTTGAGGAGGTCGTCTATACGCTTGGAATCGACCCGGAGTATTGACCCCGCTTCTTTTCCGGCTTTCTTGGCATCCGCCGATTCCTTGGCGCCGGCTGCGGAAACTTTGTGTTCTTCCGCCGGCCCGGGGGCTGCCGGGGCCGCCGCAGGAACAGGCACCTCCGGCACGGAGGCCGCAGGAACGGGAGCCGACGGCTGAGGGGCGGCTTGTTTATCCGCACCGGCAAGGGCGTCTATGTTCTTGACGTCCGCCGAAAGGCTCACATCGGGAATGACCACATAACCCATAAGCTCGTCGGCAGTCTTTTGGGTTGCCAGATAATAATCGACCGTGGGATAAAACACATCTTCGTAGAGTTTTTCAAAATCCGGCGAGGTCTTCAGGACCGTGCCGATGCCTTTTAGAACCGCGTATACCTGAATGCCCCCCACGGTATTCATCAGACTGTTTTCATCAAACCGAACGGCGATCCGGTAGACCGGCGTACCGCCGCCTGCCGCCTGCTTCATTTCCAGCATTTCATATTCGGATAGCGCGCCGGATGATCCGGCAGACGAAACGGGAGGCGCGGAAGGAGCCGGAGGGGGCGCAACCGGTTTGGGAGCGGCGGGTTTGGCAGCCCCCTTCTTGCGGGCGGAACCTTCGGGAAGCAAAGCCGAAAGGCGGCCCTCTATCTGGGAAGTATCCTCCTGATAGACGGAGCCGTTCATACGCTGTTCCAGCATGGCTTTAATGACGTCAATGGCCGAAAGGAGCGTATCGACCACATCCTCGTTTATCACCAGCTGATCCGACCGGATAGCGTCAAGAACATCTTCGACCAGGTGGGTAAAATGGGAAAGCTCCATCATTTCCACCGTGGCGGACCCGCCTTTTAAGGTATGCGCGGCCCGGAAGATCTCGTCTACCGCGTCTTTATTGCCGCCTTCGTTTTCAAGCACCAGAATATTCTGTTCCAGCGTGTCCACCTGCATCTGGGCTTCGCTGAAAAAGTCCTTGAGAAGCTCCTCATTATTGGGATCCAGATAATCACTCATATTATCTAAATGTTATACACATTTCGTCTTACGTCAAGATAGGGATGATGAATTATTCGGGTATAAATAAGGTAGAAAAGATTGAAACTGTTCCAAAACTGAAGTTCCGGAACGGCGCGGACACAACCGGAGCCGCCGCCCGGAAGGGACAGACGGAATACACGAAACCGCTTGCCGTTTTTTTAAAAAAATCCAAAAAAATCCTTCCCGCATTAAAGCAAAACCTCAACTCCGTCCCGTATATATA
>JAIRSL010000087.1 GCA_031255475.1 Treponema sp. | reverse complement strand
GGAAATGTTGACCCCTATACCGCCTTCGGAATACGTGAAGGGCCGGATATAGATCGAATCGGCGTTGATGAAGGAATCTTTTTCCCATTCGGATTTATACGAAATCGAAAAACCAAGGGCGGCATTCCGCTTTACCGTTTCTTTTACGGCGTTTACAAAGAGGTCTTCGGGGAAGGGGGGCATGTAGAGCCCTTGCATGGACTTGTTGAACCGCGCTGCGTTCCGGTCAGGCCGGAAAATGGCCAATCCGCCTCCTTTCTGGGGCAGAGCCTTAAGGCCCTCAAAACAACTGAGCCCGTACTGGGACGTATAGGATATCAGGGGCATATCCTCAAAAAAGTTGCGGGAATCCGCCAGGACCAACGCTTCGGCCTCTTCCAGCCGGGCCTCTTCTTCCGGTGTTTTATGCGGTTTTTCCAGATACTCTTCCGTCCATCCGCCCTGGGAATAACGGGCCCGGTAAATCACCGGATACGAATTCAACGAAAATGCCATAGCCGTCCTCCTGTGAATTTTCAGAATACCATATTTCGCTGGAATACCACAAGCGGCCACGTTGCCCGGAAACGGCTTACAGAAAACTCTCTGGGCAGGGATAAACTTCCCTCTTAGCGATGCTCCTCTTGTATCCGGCGAACCAACTCCGCGCCGGCCCGTTAATCCGCCGCCCGGAGTACCGGCAGCCAGGGGCCTCCTGAGAGCCGCTCCCGGGAAAGCCATATCACTTCGGGCGGTCCGGGACACGCGTTGTTTCCTTCCAGGCAGACCGCCAGCATATATGCGTCGGACGGCGCGCCCCATTCGGACAGGTAGAAGTTCAGGGCGCACGTCTTGGCGTCTTCCCCGGCGCGGAAACAGGGCGTTTCCCCGTCCGGGAAAAACGCCGGGGTTTTGGCAATGTCGCCCACCGAAAAACCTTTCATCTTGAGGTACGCTTCCTTTAATACCCATAACCTGAAAAACCGGAGGTTCCGTTCCAGGGGATCCGGAGCGGCTTCCACATAGCGCCGTTCTTCGTCATGGTAGAACCTCCGGATGATTGCGTCCCGGTTCCCCCGGACGCCGGCCTGCTGGACATCGCAGCCGGTACGGAAGAACCGGGACGCCCCTTCTTCCTTTCGTACATAGGCAACCGCCGCCACTCGGCCTGAATGGGAGATGTTGAAGTCGGCGCGGCCGTCGGTAAAAAACGGCCGTCCCCCGTCCTCGCGGGCAATGTCCCCAATCCCGGCCGGCCCTTGGAACCCTGCGCCGTCATGTTCGCCGGCGCGGTTTTCCCCGGAAGCGCCCGCCTTCCGGTCCAGAAGGGCAAGGATACGCCGGCCTTCATTGGTTTGCAGACGGTGCAGATCGCCACGGATACCGGTATAGTTTGACATATACGATAATCCCAGGTAAAATACCATAACGATTCTCAGTTTAATCTTTTGGAGCTGAAAAATTCAATTTATGCGTACATTGTTCTTTCCGGCGGTTCTTATATGCCTCGTCTCATGTGTAAGCTCGCGTACCGGGTCTTCCTCGTTTTCCCCGGTTTACGTAACGTCCGGGGGGATTTTTTTCCTGCTGCCTCCTGAAAACATTGAAGTTCCCCTGGATATGGCCCAGCAGATTACCGGAAGTTACGGAGAACAGGGATGGGTGATGGAAGCCTGGGTACAGGCTGACGAAACGCGGATAAACATGACCATTTTCAACAGTTTCGGCGGAACCCTGGGGGATTTATCTTTTCGGGACGGGGAAATTCGCTTTACATCCGGGATTCTCCCCGCTTCCCTCAAGGCCGAATACATCCTGGCGGATTTCCAGTTCTGCTTTTACAAGCCGGAAACCCTGGCCGCGGCCCTGGAGGACGCGGGGCTTACCCTGATGGTGGAACGCACCGCCACGGAAGACGGCGGGTATAGGGAAACGCGGGCTGTTTTTGACGGGAAGGACCGGATCATCGATATTGAAAAGACCTCTTCTTCCGTTACCTATGCCAACCATTTACGGGGTTATGCCTACACCCTGGAAGGGGCTTTCTGATGGCGGATCTTCCCGTCTACCTGTCCGCTCCGGGGCTCGTATGCTGCGCGGGGAAAGACCGGGAAGGTTTTTTCCGATCCGCCCTTGCGGGGGATCAAAGCGGCGTTGTTCCCGTTACCCTGCCGGGGCAAGCGGGTGATCTCCGCCTCTTTTTGGGCCGCATCCCCGGCGAGTGGATTCCCCGGACGGTTCCGGCGGACGTACAAAGGGAGTCCGCCTATGCCGAAGATATCCGGATTCTGCGGGTGTGCGCCGCGGCCCTGGAACAGATACGCGCCGAAGTAGAGCGGGCGGTGGAACGTTACGGCGCCGGCCGCGTCGGGGTATGCGTGGGTTCCTGCGACAACGGATCCGAATGGTCCTTAGGGGCCCACAGGACCTATTTAGCCGAAGGCCGCTTTCCTCCTTCGTACAAGCTTGCGTTCCAAAGCGCCGCGTATCCCGCCGGGTACGTGTCCCGGTACTTCGGCCTGAAGGGGCCTTCTCTGGGCGTTGCCACGGCCTGCGCCTCAAGCGCCGGGGCCGTCGTGAAAGCGGCGGGACTCATCCGCGCCGGCCTTTGCAACGCGGTTGTCGCGGGCGGGGTGGACATCGTTTCGGAAGCGGCCCTCAGAGGGTTCGTTTCCCTGGAAGCGGTATCCGGCGATGTCTGCAACCCCTTCAGCAGGAACCGGAAGGGCATCACCCTGGGGGAAGGGGCGGCCTTCTTCCTCCTTTCGCCGGAGGAAGGGACCGGGATAGAGATTTTGGGCGCGGGGGAAAGCGCCGACGCCCACCACATGACCGCTCCCAAGCCGGACGGGACGGGCGCTGTCCGCGCCATGGAAGATGCCCTGGATAGCGCGGGGCTTACGGCCGGGGACGTGGGATACGTGAACCTCCACGGTACGGGGACCTCCCTCAACGACCGTATGGAAGCCCAGGCCACAACCGCCGTGTTCGGCGCGGGAGGACCCCCGGTAAGCTCCACCAAACCCGTCACGGGGCATACCCTTGGCGCGGCCGGAGCCCTGGAACTTGCCCTGTGCTGGATGACCGCTGCCTCCGCCGGAGAAGCGGCAGCCGTTCCGGCACCGGTCCACTGCTGGGACGGGGAATATGACGCCGATCTTCCCCGGCTGCGCTTTGCCGGAAAGGGAGAAACCTTCCCGGCAAAGCGGCTTCGTATCTGCATGAGTAATTCTTTCGCGTTCGGAGGCTGCAACGTCAGCCTGATCATAGGAAAAAGGACTAAAAAAGGATGAAAGAAACCGCCGGTATTACCAGGAGGGAAGAACTTCTCTCACCGATTCCCCGTAAAGGGAGCTTTATCCTGAACGTCCCGGACATGGAGACAGGCTTGCCGGCCGCCGGCAAAAACCTCGCGGACAGGGTACGGCCATGACGGGAGAAAAACAGGTATTGGTCACCGGCGCGAGCCGGGGTATAGGCCGGGCCATAGCCCTTGCGGCGGCGGAGGCCGGTTACGGGATAGTCGCCCACTATCACCGGAACGCCGAAGCCGCGGAAACCCTGGCCGCGGAAATCCGGGGGAAGGGCGGCGTTGCGGAATTGATGCGGTTCGATGTGTCCGACCGGGAGGAATGCAGGGAAAAACTGGAAGGGTGGATCGGAACCCGCGGCGCTTTCTGGGGCATTGTCTGTAATGCCGGGATCACGGCGGACAACGCCTTTCCCGCGTTGAGCGGCGAGGACTGGGATTCGGTTATCCACACGAACCTGGACGGTTTTTACAACGTCCTCCATCCCCTCGCCATGTCCATGTGCCGCAAAAAGCGGGGCCGCATCATTACCATCGCATCGGTATCGGGCATCATAGGGAACCGGGGGCAGGTAAACTACAGCGCTTCCAAGGCGGGAATCATAGGCGCTACCAAAGCGCTGGCGGTGGAACTGGCAAGCCGGTCCATCACCGTAAACTGCATAGCTCCGGGGATCATCGAAACCGATATGATACAAAATGCCCCCCTGGACATGATCCTCCCGGCTATTCCCATGGGAAGGATAGGAAAAGTTGAGGAAGTAGCGGCCCTCGCGGTATTTCTACTCTCCGACGCCGCCGCGTACATTACCCGCCAAGTCATCTCCGTAAATGGAGGCTTGGCGTGAACGCGCGGCCGGCGGTAATCTTAAAATCCGCGGTTTTACCGGACCGGCAGTCCTCAGGATGAAAGTCCGGCAAACCGCGCGGGCCAACGGCTCACGCCTGATCTAAAACCGTGCGCGTCGGCGCAGTTTTGGAACAGGTTCATTTATTTTTTATCAGAAGGATACATTTATGAGCGTTCAGGACATTACGGACATCGGAAAAGAATGGCTTACTATTGAGACGGTCGCGGCTGCGTCAAAGAAGAGCGCGGGCGCCCGCCTGTGGGCCTCGAATGAATTTGAAAAACGGATAGAAGAAGGCGCGGCCTTCCTTGACAAAACGCTGGCGGAACACGGCGGCATCTACGGGGTAACTACAGGATACGGCGATTCCTGCACCGAGATAGTCGGTCCCGAAAACTATTACGATCTCCCGGTTAATCTGACCCGTTTCCACGGCTGCGGCCTGGGAGAATTTTTTGACAGGGAAACTACCCGTGCCATCATGATTGTGCGCCTCAACACCCTGGCTCAAGGGTACTCCGGGGTTAGTATGGATCTGCTGCGGTACATCAGCTTCTTCATCGAACACGACATACTCCCCCGTATTCCCCAGGAAGGATCCGTCGGGGCTTCCGGCGATCTGACCCCCCTCTCTTATCTGGCGGGCGCCCTCATCGGCGAGCGGGACGTACTCTACCAGGGCAGGATCCGTTCTTCCGCCGAAGTCCTTAAAGAACTGGGAATGCCCCTTTACCGGTTCCGTCCCAAAGAAGCCATCGCCATCATGAACGGTACGGCGGTGATGAACGCCCTGGCGGTTCTGGCTTACAGCCGCGCGGAATACCTGGCGGATCTTGCCTGCCGCATTACCGCTATGAATTCCCTGGCCCTCAAGAGCAACGCTTATCACTTCTTCAAGCGCCTCTTTGAGGTAAAGCCCCACCCCGGCCAGAGCCTGGCCGCGGAGAAGATACGCCTGGCTCTCAGGACCGAAGCCACAGAAGGGCTGGTCCCGGAGCGTATTCAGGACGCCTATTCCATACGCTGCGCGCCTCATGTGCTGGGGGTCTTTTATGACGCGCGGGAACTGCTGCGCCGCCTCATCGAGACGGAGATGAACAGCGCCAACGACAATCCTATTGTTGATCCCGAAACCAGATCCGTTTATCATGGCGGACACTTTTACGGCGGCCACATCTGTTTTGCCATGGACTCCCTGAAGAACATAATAGCCAACATCGCCGACCTTCTGGACCGGCAGCTTGCCCTCCTGGTGGATGTCAAGTTTAACCGGGGACTTCCCCCGAACCTTTCGGGTTCCTCCGGGAATTACGCCTATAACCACGGCTTTAAAGCCGTTCAGATAAGCGCCTCCGCGTGGACAGCGGAAGCCCTGAAAAACACCATGCCTGTCAGCGTCTTTTCCCGTTCTACCGAATGTCACAACCAGGACAAGGTAAGCATGGGAACCATAGCCGCCAGGGATTGTGTCAGGATCATCACCCTTACGGAACAGACGGCCGCCGCGTCCCTTCTCGCCGCGGCCCAGGCCCTGCGTTTCCGCCTGGAAAACGGGGACTTTTCCGGGGAGCGCATTGCGGGAGTGGAGAAGACCTATTCGCAAGTGTTTTCCTACTTTGCCCCTTTGAAAGACGACCGGGCGATGGACCGGGATTTGCTGAAAACAATGGAATATATACGGGAAAAATTCTTCTGTGTATAGGCCGCCTCGAATCGTTCCGGCCCGCCATAAAGCAAGCGTGGCATTGCGGCGGGCTGGGCGGGAATGGAGCGCGGCGGAATGACCTGGTACCTTGTAAACACTAAATGACCAAACTACATGCCAACAAAGTCCGCAAATTATACAGATTAACGCAGATTTTTCGTATCAAAAGTATTCATAATCTGCGACAATCCGCGTAATCTGCGGACCGTATTTCTCCGTTTAGCCTTTACAAGGTACTAGCCGGCCGGGACTCCGAGCCGCTTTAGCGGCGAAGCGTATACGGGCCTGTTGTTATGTGCGGCGAAAGGCGTACTCCATTATTTATTTGTTATTATATTCATATAATTCTTTATAATTTATTTCGGGGTTTATGTATCTTCTTCTATTTTGTGTTGCATCATTATAATTTATTGCTTTTTGTGGACAAAATTGGATACATGCGACACACTGTTCACAATGATGATTATATTGCGGCTTGTTAGTTACCAGTACAATATTTTTTGCCGGGCATACTTTTTCACATATTCCACACCCGGTACAATTATTATCAATCGTAAAATTTTTGTCCATGGTTGATACTTTTTTTATGAAATTTTTATTAATGAACCGGAATATTTTTGTTATACCGTTTATTCTGTTATTCTTTTTCATTTTTATTGAATCAATGATAGGAATAAGTTTTTCACTTGATTTTTCCGTGATTTTGTTTATTTTTTCGCTCATGTCATATATAACCACATAATTTGAGAACATTTGCAATTTTTGCCCATAATTTAATTTTATACCATGTTTGTTAAGCAGTAATTCATACAGTTGATAAACGGCATTACCGGCAGATCCTCCATAAGTCGTAATTGAATAATAATATGCATTTTTATTATTGTCCAATTTTATATTTTCAATAAATTCAATGACTTTTTTAGGCAGTCCCCAAAAATAAGTAGGATAGATAAAACCAATACTGTCATATTGTTTTGTAAAACCGTATGGTTTTACCATAGAAACAATCTTACAATTTTCAATCTCCTTTGCGATGTCCTTTGCGACTTTTAAAGAATTTCCGGTTCCGGAAAAAAAGAAAATAATGTTTTCCATAACAACTCCTTTATAGGGCACTCGGTAATTTTTAACGTAATTCTGAGAATACCTCATAAGGTGTTCTAAAGTCAAGGGTTTCCTTGGTCATTCCCAGGATAAACACATAGGAATTTTTACCACGGACCAAACAGACCCTCACTTTTGTTCCTTGGTCACCGCATTTACTTTCAAATCCTTGAAACAACCAAAATTGAAGAAAATTTAGCCGCCAGGTCGAATCGAACCTTTGGTTCGCAGTCGAAGAAGTTTTAAGAGAAAATTCTCTCTTTTCCTTACTTTTTTGACTTATTCGACTTCGAGGTGGAATTTTCTTTAAGAGCTTATTCAAGGAATAAGCTCAAATATCACGGATTTAGCGGATTTTTGAGGTGGAAAAAGTAAATGCGGAAGCCCCTTATGCCTGCTTGCGGAAAAGGGATAAAAAGGCCATGATAAAGTATGAAGTACTTAATCGCGTCTGATATTCACGGTTCGGCACAGGCCGCGGAAAAAATCGTCGGCCTTTACCAAAACTTTAACCCCGACTACCTTATTTTGCTGGGAGACCTTTTATACCATGGCCCGCGTAACCCGTTGCCGGACGGTCATGGCCCTCGGAAAGTGGTAGAACTGCTTAACAGTTGTAAAGACGCCGTCATTGCCGTGCGCGGCAACTGCGACGCGGAAATTGACCGGGAACTGCTGGAATTCCCCTGCTCCGACGATTATACCCTGCTCGCGGACGGCGATCGGACTTTCTTTCTTACCCACGGCCACCGTTACCACGAAGATTATCTGCCCTTTGCCCTTAAACCCGGCGCCGTCTTCCTTTCCGGCCATACCCATATCTGGCGGCTGGAAAAGCGGAACAATATAGTTTTCTGCAATCCCGGTTCCGCCGCCCTCCCCAAAGGCCCTTCACCCATTGCCGCCTACGCTTT
>JAIRSL010000046.1 GCA_031255475.1 Treponema sp. | reverse complement strand
GTCCGTCTGGAATACCTGAAGACGCCGCTGACGGTCTGCAATTTTGTTGCCCTGGCCGAAGGCAAGATGAACGCATCCAGGGAAAAACCCTTTTACGACGGCCTTACCTTTCACCGGGTCATCGCCGACTTTATGATCCAGGGCGGCGACCCCCTGGGTAATGGCACAGGCGGTCCCGGATACCGCTTTCCCGACGAAATCGATCCCGGCTTAAAGCACGATGGTCCCGGTGTGCTGTCCATGGCCAACGCGGGTCCCGGAACCAACGGGAGCCAGTTCTTTATCACCCATACGGCGACTCCCTGGCTGGACGGAAAACATACGGTTTTCGGCCGGGTGGTCCTGGGCCAGGAGGTGGTGGATGCCATACAGCAGGGGGATACCATAGAGAAGGTCACGATTATCCGTAACGGCCCGGAAGCCAACGCCTTTAAGACGGATCAAGAGGCGTTCGACGCCCTGTTGCGGGAAAAAAACGCGGCTGCTGCTACGGCGGCCCGCGTCCTTCGGGAAGAGGCTCTCGCCGATATTGCGGCTAAATACCCTGATTTAACCCAGACTCCCTCGGGGCTCCGGTATACCATCCTCAAGGCGGGGGACGGGGAGAAACCTTCGGCAGGGGCGACAGTAGAGATGAATTACAAGGGGATGTTCCTGTCCGGGGAAGTTTTTGACAATTCCGATTTTCACGGCGGTCCAATGGAACTCCAGGCGGGCGTCCGGAAGGTGATCCCCGGCTGGGACGAGACTCTCCTGGACATGCGCCGGGGCGAAAGACGTTTGGTGGTCATCCCGCCGGAACTGGCTTACGGTGACCGGGGCGCCGGGAATGTAATTCCGCCGAATACTTTTTTGGTATTCGAGATGGAATTGGTCCGGATAAAGTAGCTTATGATCGAACAAAGTGCCCCGGATTTTGTGGGAAGGAAGATTTTTTTTCTTTATCCGTCAAGGGTGATGCTGAACGGAGTAGCGGAAGAACTTATTCAGCAGGAGTATGAAGTATACAAAGTCCGGGATCATGAGAAAATGCGGAATGTACTCAAACAGTTTCCCGAATCTATTGTATTTGTAAATATTGACGAGGGTATGTCCGAAAAAGACTGGGAGGCATGGATCCGGGGGATTATGAAAGATCCCGCAACGGCAAAGGCGGAAATCGGGATTCTGACTGCCACGGCGAATGAAACCCTGGGGCGGAAGTATATCAACACGGTCCGTATTCAATGCGGCTTTACGGTGGTAAAAACCGATGCTATGCCCGCCGCACGGAAGCTCTACGCCATCCTTCAATCCGTTAACGCACGGGGCCGGAGAAAGTATATCCGGGTTAATCCGGAAAGTGAATTCGTAGCGATGATTAACATTCCCCATAACGGCAGATTCATTGAGGGCGTTATCAAAGACATCAGCGTAGTAGGACTGTCTTGTACCTTTAACGAGGATCCGGCGCTTGAAAAAAATTCTCTGTGCCGGAATATGCAGATAAAACTTGGAAGTACCCTTCTTAAAGCCGAAGGGATAGTCTTCGGTTCCCGTGATGATAAGTTCGCCAAGATTTATGTGTTTCTCTTTACCCAAAGAACAGACCCCGACATACGGACCAAGATACGGAAGTTCAACCAGTCTGTCCTTCAGTCCCGGATGGACGCCCATTTCAAATGAACCGCCCGTATACGGGTTCCGGGAACGGCGCTGAAAGAGCTTCTCCGCTAGTACTTTGTAAACACTAAATGACCAAAATACATGCCAACAAAGTCCGCAGATTACACAGATTAACGCAGATTTTTCGTATCAAAAGTATTCATAATCTGTGACAATCCGCGTAATCTGTGGACCGTATTTCTCCGTTTAGCCTTTACAAGGTAGTAGTATACCGCAGCGGAAACGAAAATCACAATATCACGTAAGCCTGTCCAAAACTAATTGACGGTACGCTAAACGCGCATGGTTTTGGACCGGGCGCTCGCAGGTTTTCAGGCTAAAGCCTCGCAAAACGGCCTATTGACAGCATTTTAATTAACCGGCAGGGTAATTATATGATAAATCTGTCAATCAATCAGGAAGTCCTGGAACGGAATATTCAAAAGGCGCGGGAACGGAACGTCATTATCCCTACCTTTGCAGAGATGCAGGATCCCCGGCAGATCCCGGAGAAGATACGGGCCCGTTTAAAGAACATCGGGCTGTGGGACATCGATCCCCTGAACCTGTTCCGCATAACCTGGAAGAATGAGCGGAAGGAGTCGGGCGGGCTTTTCGGAGGGCCGAATTATATCGAACTGCCCCGGGCGCTCACCGGCGTTGACGCGCGAATCATCTGCATGGCGGGCAAGTTCTTTCCCACAGGCTGTCATAAGGTGGGAGCGGCCTTTGGCTGCCTGGTCCCCCGGCTGGTTACCGGCCAGTTTGACGCAGCGCGGCAGAAGGCGGTTTGGCCGTCCACCGGGAATTACTGCCGGGGAGGGGCCTTCAACTCCAAGCTCCTGGCGGTTGATTCCATCGCCATTCTTCCC
>JAIRSL010000308.1 GCA_031255475.1 Treponema sp. | reverse complement strand
CCCATCGATGCTAAATTTCCGACAGCGGATTATGAAATATTATTAGCCGCTTATGAAAGTGGTGAAAAAGAAATGGTCGCACAGGCACAGAAAGAATTAAAAGCGAAGATTGAGAAATTTGCCAAAGATATTCATGAAAAATACATTGACCCGCCAAACACCACGGAATTTGGCATAATGTTCCTGCCGTTCGAAGGATTGTATGCGGAGGTTCTGCGTATTCCCGGCCTGTTTGAAAATATTCAAAACAATCACCGGGTTACTATAACAGGCCCTACCACAATCTCCGCCTTCCTGAATAGTTTGCAGATGGGCTTTAGAAGTCTTGCGGTTGAAAAGCGTACCAGTGAAATTTGGGATTTACTTGGCGCCGTAAGGACAGAATTTGGTAAATTTGGTGATGTGCTGCAAAAAACCAAAGAAAAACTGGATTCCGCAAGCAAAGAGATTGATAAAGCCGGGACACGTTCAAGGGCAATAGAGCGAAAATTACGTGACGTACAGACATTGCCGGAAGGTAAGGCGCAAAGATTATTGGGTGATGTCGACATAAATTATGAAGAAACTGATGTTGAATAAAATTGCGGCGGTAAGAACGGCTCCATAATGCCGGTTTCTTTGTTCCTATGCCTGTAACATTGGGCGCGATTCTTTTTCCGGCGCAGCGTTATTAAAGGGAAGCAAGCCCCTGCAGGGCGATAGGGTCTTCGGGTTCCAATTCCAGGACGGTACGGAAAAAGGCGGCGGCTTCATCGGTATCCCCTTTTTTCGCGGCCAGAACCCCCAGATTGGAGATGATCTTCACGTTTTCCGGTTCTTCCCTCAGGGCGGCCTCAAGCTCTTTCCGGGCGGCGGCGTAATTTTGCTGTTCCATCAGGCAGATAGCCAATTCGTTCCTGGTGTCGCCATTGTCCCCCCCCAGCTCTATGGTTTTTCTGAACGCCGCCTCCCCGTCTTGCCAGCGTCCCAGTTTCCGCAGGGCCCAGCCCAGGATGAACCACCCGTTCCAGACATCGCTGCGGCGCTGCAAAAAATCCCTTATTTTAAGGAGTCCCAGCTCCGCGTCTCCCCCCCGGACAAAATCGTAGGCTTCCCGCAGGATTTCATCGTCCAGGCCGCGTCTCCCTATTTCCCGGACAATAGCGGCGGCCCTGCTTTTTTTTTCCGGATCATCCGACAGGGAGATGTAGGCGGAAAAACATTCCCCGGCCTTATCGAACCTCCGCCGTTTCATGTAAAAAAACCCGGCGTTAAAGAAGGCATCGGGAAGGGGAGGGACCTGAGCCAGAAGCTCCCGGTAGGTTTCGCCGGCTTGGGTGTTTTGGACTTCCGCCTCCTGCTCCCGTCCGGCCTGTTCCAGGGCTTCCGCCTGGTTTTCCAGGATAACCGCCCTGTTCAAAAGAACTTCCGGCGCGTAGGGGAACAGCCCTTCCAGGGCCGTTATTATTTCCAGGGCCAGGTTATAGTCGCCGTTATGGGCCTTCAAAATGGCCGCTTCGGTAAATTCTGCCAGAATATCGGGCCTGACCGCCAGAACAAAACGGCGGTAATAATCTATGTCCTCATCGTCCAATTCCGCCGGCCGCGCTGCAGAAGACGCCGCAACCCGTATCATCCCGGCAAGAATCATCTCCCAGGAAAGGTCTTCCATGTCCAGGGCGGTTTCACCCGGCGGCAGTTCCACCGGGATGGGGATGGAGGGGTCTATAGAAAAATCCGCCGCCTCCCCTTCATGGTGATGATGATCCCCGTCATGACCGCATTCTTCATGGGAACGGCCGGTAAGGGCTTCAATACGGCCTCTCAGGGATTCGGGGACGGATAAAAAAACAATGCGGTTCGATGCGTTCATACCGGCCTTACGACGTTGTCTTGTCGGCAGGGGCGGCCGCCGAATCCGCAGCCGCCGGAACCGGATCCGGAGCGGCCGCGGGCAGGGCGTCCCCCATACGGTGGGATTGGCTCAGATAATCGTTCAGCCGGAGCTTATAACCCATAGGAACGACGGACTCGTCAAATTCGACAGCCAGGGCCAGAAGGTCTTGCCGGCCTTCCACATTTTCGGCCCGGACGAATTTTCCCCGGAGCAAAAAACTCTCCCGAGGGTCGTCAAAGTCTATACGCAGGGCCGAATCCTTGTTTACCAGGAATTTTGCTACCCCCATCATGATCATTTTGGCCCCGGAAAAGGAAATATCCCGCAGGATGCAACGCCGGGGAACCCGCTCTATAAAAACGGCGCATTCTTTGGACAGGATCTTCAGTTTTCGCAGGGTTTCGGCGGTCAGCGATATGCGTTCTTCCCGGCGCTTGGAGGAATTCACGTTCGCGTCCAAAAGCCGCCCCATGATTTCAATAAGATCGTCCGGCGGGCGCTGGGTAAACTGGAGGGTAAAGATGGCCATGCCCTTTGACCCGCTATAGGGGACATAACCCAGAGAACGGGCGGCGACAAAGAACGTCAACGGCGAACCGCTGTCAGGATTTTTGAAACAGAGTCTAAGGCTGACCGCGTTATTGGCCTGCTGAAGTTTGCCGAGCAGTCCTGATTGGGTATTTGCCACAATCTTGGCTCCTTCAAACGATGAAGAATAGACAACGCATGGCCAGAAGTCCCCTCCGCTTTTCAGATATACCTGTTGGGCAATCATCCCCGTAACTTGAATAATTTCTTTGGTAAAGGTTACGTTAATCGCCTTATACCGTTCATAATAGGAGGTGATCTTTTGACTTGTTAAAATGCCCATTGATGTAACTATAGAATTCTTTGGAATTTCCGTCAATGAGGCGTATCTTTTCATAGATTAACTATTGCTGTATACTGTGCGGGTGCTGTCATAGATGAAGAGGGGATACATGAGACGTTTATCATTGCTTTTTTTCATGATCTTGATGTTTTTTGTTCAAACATCCGGGTTTACGCAATCCAGAAGAGGTTATACCCTGCTGGCGATACCGGTTTTTACGGAAACCGAGCTTACACAAGAAGCAAATTCGCTTTTTGCAAGCATGGTTGATGAACTGGAATGGCTTACCAAGGCGCATTCCTTTGTCAGATTCGCCACATCCAGGGGGATGAACGGAAGGCCGCCTCCTACCAGGGGAAAACTCAATCCCGCGGACCATTCGCTGATGCCCGAATACGTCATCACGGGCGTTCTGAACCGGGAGCAGGACGGAACAAGGGTTTTCGAGATGAGCCTGTGGAAGCTGGAAGATTCCTCTCTTATGGCTGTCCAGGAGTTAGCCTATACCGATATTGAAGAAGGGGTGGGATTTATTCCCTTCTTTACATTGAGCCTGTATTCAACGCTGCCGGGAGTTGTCGATTTTGACGAAGAACTGAAATCGTGGAAAAACAAGTGGTTCTATTTGGGACTGCGGGCCGGGTTTTCCCCGCGTTTTTATACGCTCTCCGGAGATTACTCCCGATCCGGATCATCGATCCGTATTCCGGCCTTTACTTTTGACGCCGGTTTACGGGGCGAAATACAGCTTTTTCCCCGGCTGGAAGAGGGTAAGACCTTTTCCGTTGGTCTTCAAACCGGTCTGGATTTTACCTACGATACGGCCGATTTTGTCTATTACGATAGTTCCGCCGGGGAGTTGACCCGCAGCAATATCGGGACCGCTTCTTTATCCGTCCCCGTTCTGGCCAAATTCAACATAAAACCCGGTCAATTTGTTTTTGGACCCTACGGGGGCGTCTACTTTACCCAACCGTTAAGCCGGTATAAACTTAGCCTGCCCTTGGGTTATACCGCAGGGTTCAACCTTGGGTACAAAATCGGGGCCACCGGGGCCCTGTTTTTCGATTTCCGGTTTTCGGGCGATATAGGCAAGACGATAATTCCCGATAACGATATCGCGTATAACCGCTATCTGATTATCCTCTCTATGGGCTTTGAATGGGGTCTCGTGACCAAGAAATCAAAAACGGAGGAAGAAGACCTGACCACGTCGCCCGACGAAGAATACTACGAATAGGGGTTAAAGAGACCTCTATCCAAAAACTTATTTTAATGGAGAGTCCGTCCCAAAACTAATTGACGGCGTGTTGACACGCGCGGTTTTGGGACAGACTTATGATTTTTCGTTCTATCTTAACTCAAAGATCTCAACCATGTCAAAAATGCATTATATTTAATGTAGAGCCTGAGGCCGGAGAAGAAAGATACGTTTGAACGAAGTATAGTAAGATCAACGGCGTTATATCGTGTTATGACCTGGAATCATAAGCGGAGCGGCAGGAAAGGCGAATTGTACCTGAGGATACATGGGAGGTATGGCCGTCTTAAGAGCAATTATTTGCAGGTATTTGACTTTAGCCGCAGCGCCAATATCTTTGTAAAATCCGGCATCCGGTTACAAAAGAATTTGTGCCTTATTGGAACTGGCACAATATGAAATCACGCCCTATGCGTGGAACAACTAGAGTTTGGAGGGTTTTATGAAAAAACTGCTTTTTGCGCTTATGATTCTCGTAATTGTAAGCGGTTCGGTGTTTGCCATCGATCTGCTCCAGTATCCCCCGCCTGTCAGCGGAGGGGATTTTATAATAGATATTGGCCTTGGGATTTCTTCGGGATATGGGTTAAGCGGCGCCAAAATACAGGTTCCGCCTATTTTTGCCTCGGTAGAATACGCCCTTCCCGTCAGGCTCCCTATTTCCGTAGGAGGTATATTTTCTTATTGGCAATATCATAAGGAAGATTCCAGGTATCCCTATGTGACTATCGCCGCACGGGGAAACTGGCATTGGGCTTTTAATGTAAACTGGCTTGACTTCTATACCGGGCTTGCCCTTGGATTTATGTTCAATTCCAGTAATTATTTTCCTTTATCCCCCGGGGTTCATGCGGGCGCCCATTTCTACTTTACAAAAAATGTAGGTATCGCGACCGAATTCGGCTTCCCGGTTTTTGCCAAAGTGGGCCTGGCGCTCAAATTCTAGGAATTTGCCGCGCCGGGCGTATAGACTCAAGAGCAACAGACTACCAGGAGTCCGTTGCTCTTAATTGTTTCGCGGGCGGGGTTCATCTCACGGGGCATGCTCCTGGGTTCTTCATTCCCTCCCTAGCCATTTAGAGCGGTTTATCTTCAACGAAACACGGGAACCGGGTTGGATTGTCCGCAGTCCGTGTTTTTTTCTTTTTTTGTAATTTTTTTTCATAAATTATTGTTTTTTTAGTTTATGCGCTATATTTATGAATAAATGCTGAATATATTTCGAACGTGAAACGAAGCGGATACGGAGGCGGGTAATGTCCAACCGGCTTAAGGCACGGTTTCTTTCTTATGTAAGTAACATAGTTTCTTTTACATCTCCTATGTTCTAGTCAAAATTCTTTCTTTATACTATATTTCTTCCTCTTTCTCATCGTATCCCCCCCTCGGAGTTATACTGGCCCGGTTTTCGGGCACGGGCTCTCTCAATATATCGTTACCCCGTTGCGGGTAATAAATTAAGGAGTCGTGGATAAATCCCGCAAAAACTTTTGGCTTTTTCGCGGCCGGCTTCTGGCAGTCCTTCTGGCAGGTTGTTTTAATCCTATTTCCATTGTCCCTCCCGATACCGTGAACAACCTTCCGGCGGAACCCTTTTCCGTGGACATCATGATTGGGGAAGAGTCCGCCAGATCCGTGGCCGGTCCCAATGCCCTTCTCATCAAAGGGGGTATCCTCAACATCGCCCAGCTTATCGTGACGGACGATGACGGGAAGATCGTTGCCTTTGAAGAAGTGCGCAAGGAGCGCGTTGATGAAACGTCGGGGGTACTCAGGATAGCGTCCATACCCTTCGGGCAAACGTACCACTTCCTGCTGTTGATGGGCCATTTGGATTACACGAAGGTAAATGAAACATACGAGTATCTGGACGATGTTGCGCCGACTCTTTTGGCGGCGGGGTTAAAGGAACAGCGGGTAACCGGGAGCGGGAAGGTAACGGTGACCATGTTGCCTCTCGTGGTGGACACGGTCTTTACCACTTCGGAAGGCCGGACCGCCGCCCCCGTGATAAACTCGGGGAAGTCAGTCTGATGCCGGTAGACTGGAACGTAACGTGGGCCATAACGCGGGGGACTTCTAGGGAGAGCAACGGCCTTAAGGACCTGCTAAGTGCCCGGCGGGACTCCTCACCCTTGGGTGTTCCCACAATCAGGGTGAGAGTACCGGGGAACGCTATTACCCCGGAGAGTGGTTCCGGGACCCTGGAAGGGAATATGGTCACCGGGCCTATAGGGACCTATACGAACGGGTTTGCCAAGATAGGGACAACCGGAGCGGTGAACTTTGAGATGAAATACGTGCCCTTTAACCTGACGGGGGAAGGCCCGTGGGAGACTGTTGAGTTGGGGTCGGCGTTTACCGAAGGGGAGGTACCGGTGTGGATAATCCGGAACGGGGTAAACGACCTGGCGCAAGACGAACACACGACCTTTTCTACCGGTTCCTGGAACGGGACAGCCAACGGGAACGGGGCGGTACGGTTTAGTATAGCGGCGAAGACATCGACCGGTGACGATAAACTGGTGGTAAAAGACGGGAAGTTTTTGGGGCCTTCGGACTCGCCAACACCGGAAATAGCCTTTACCACCGGCGGGTACGAGGTCAACGAAGAGGCGGAAGTGTACTACGCGGTAGTACCCAAAGGGGATACGCCTGATATTTCTGACTATGAACTGCTGGATACGGTAGAGGCGGGGGATCAGGAAGAAACAATAAGCCTGGATTTGGCACAGGTAGGGGAAGACTGCGATGTGTATGTGATCGTGTACAAAGATGGGGAGGTGAGCGAGCCGCTTATTATCAACACGGCGGCAGGCGGAGAAGACGTAGACTGGAACTGGGGGGATGAGCCGTATATGAGTTATTACGTGGCGTCCACCGGGAACGACAGCAACCCCGGAACAAAAGCGAAGCCCGTAGCAACGGTACAGCAGGCGCTGATAAATCTAAAGGAGGCGTATAGCGAGGATGCTTCCTGGCCGGAAAAGGGGAGTGAACTGGAAAGCCCCGGAGCCATTATTATTCTGGACACGGTGACGGTGACGGAACAGATAGATATAAACAACACCTCTAATGTCTATCCGCTCATAGTCCTTAGCGATGATCCCAAAACGCCCGGAGGAACTTTGCAGGCGGCGGCCACTATTGGGTTCGATAAAAGTATCTTGCATATGAGGGACGGCGCGAAGGTAACCCTTGCCGGGGGCCTTGTCCTGGCGGGGACCGGGAACGCGGAGGATCGGATCAGGGGAGTATACGTGTCCGATAGTACGTTTACCATGAACGGTGGGAAAATCTCCGGTCATTCCATCGGTACCGGCTACGGTGGCGGGGTACGTATGGCTGACGATGCTACATTTATCATGAACGGCGGGGAAATCTCCGGTAATTCCGCCACCGAGGGCGGCGGGGTACGTGTGGCTGGCGATGCTATATTTACCATGGCCGGCGGGGAAATTTTCGGTAATTCCTCCATCTACGGCGGCGGAGTACGTATAGCCGGCGATGCTATATTTACCATGAACGGCGGGGAAATTTTCGGTAATTTCTCCTCCGCCACCTACCAAACCCATGGCGGCGGGATATACCTGGATGCCGATGCTACATTTACCATGACCGGTGGGAAAATCTCCGGTAATTTCGTCTCCTCCGATGACAATGCCCTCGGTGGCGGGGTATATGTGGGCGGCAATGTTATATTTATCATGAACGGCGGGGAAATCTCCGGTAATTTCTCCTCCGGCCCCCATGCCTACGGCGGCGGGGTATTCCTGAGCGGCAATGCTGCATTTACCATAACCCAAGATGGGGTAATCTCTGGTAATAACGCTACCTCCTCCTCCTCCCCCTCCACCGGTTTTGGCGGTGGGATATACGTGAGTGCCTACAATGCTACATTTACCATGACCGGTGGGGAAATTTTCGGTAATTCCTCCTCCTACTATGGAGGTGGGGTATGCTTAGATTTGAATGCCAAACCGTTTACCATGACGGGCGGGAAAATTTGGGGTAATACCTCCGGGAACGCCGGAGGAGGAGTATACGCGTCCATGCCCTTAAGCGGCGGATCGTTCGTTAAGACCGGCGGCACAATTTACGGCTCTGACGGACCTATGATTGACGGCAAGGATACCCGTAATCTCGTAAAGAACTCTTCAGGCAACCCCGTAGGCGGGAAGGGCCATGCGGTCTCCCTTAGCGTTCGCCACAAAGATACCACCGTGGGGCCGGGGGACAACCTGTTCTACAACTATCCTGGCCCTGACCAACATTCCGACTGGTAATCCCCAAATACGAGGCATACCGGATAACCCGGTAACAGCCGCCGCCCTTAACCGGGGCGGCGGTTTTTTTTACCCTGCGAGCGCGCAAGGGATAGGAGGGGTGCGAAGCAGACCCGGCGCAGCCGGGTCCGTAGCCCCGGATAGCCCGGTCCCCGCCGCAGGCGGGGATGCGCCCGAATTCTTCACGGCTGAACAGATACAAGCATAGAGAACAAAAAAGCTCTGAAATCCGGGAATTCTCAGTTTAAGATACCCGCGAACCAAAAGTTCGCGTCTGTTCGCGACCGGTTAAGCTGATAATTGCGAACGCTAGGCTGAATGGTTACGAAGATATATAGTATCTCGTATTCAGGGATAATACATGAACATTCAAAAACTGCATGAAAATTGGAAAATGAGAAAGCATACGCCTACGGAAGCGGACTGGCTTCCCGCGAAGGTTCCCGGCTCGGTATACAACGATCTGATTCTGAACAACAAAATGGACGATCCGTTCTGGCGTGATAACGAAAACAAGGCGCTTGCGCTTATGGAAGATGATTACGAGTATCGGTGTACGTTTACTCCGGAAAAAGCGCTGCTTGAATCCGGCGCCGTTCTGCTCCGCTGCGAGGGTCTTGATACCCTGGCGGAGGCGTATGTAAACGGCGTATTTTTAGGCCGCGCCAACAACATGCATCGCACCTGGGAATTCGACGTAACCGGAATTATTACCGCAGGTGAAAATACGCTGTGTATTATATTTCGTTCCCCCACCCGGTTTATCCGGGAAGCCTACGCGAAGGTGCGGACCGAAGGCACGCGGGACGCCATGGAAGGTTTTCCCCAACTGCGCAAAGCCCATTGTATGTTCGGCTGGGATTGGGGCCCCAGGCTTCCCGACGCCGGCATTTGGCGCAACATCATGCTTGCCGGCGTTAACGCGGCGCGGATTGAAGATGTCCATATAATCCAGCGGCATAATTCGCAGGTTCCCGAAGGGGCCGGCGCCCCTTCCTCCGGGAACAAGGCGGTATGTCTTGATTTCCGGGTCAATGTGTTGAAGATAAAAAACGAATGCGATTGCTCCTGGGAAATAAGCATAACGGATCCCGATGGAACAACGGAAACCTATGGGGGGTCTCCCGCAACGGTGTGCATAAAGAACCCCAGGCTCTGGTGGCCGAGGGGTTTTGGCGAACAGCCCTTGTACACGGTACGGGTAACACTGTATGCGGGTTCCGCTGCCGTTGACAGATGGGAACGGCGCATCGGGCTGCGGACCATGACGATACGCAGAGAGAAGGACGAATGGGGCGAAAGTTTTGCCCATGAAGTAAACGGCGTTTCGTTTTTCGCGATGGGCGCCAATTACATCCCGGAAGATAATATCTTTTCGCGGATCAACAAAGAGCGGACAGGAAAGCTGCTGGAGCAATGCGCGGCGGCGAATTTTAACGTGATCCGCGTATGGGGCGGCGGCTATTACCCCGACGATTTTTTTTACGACGCCTGTGACGAACTGGGCCTTGTGGTCTGGCAGGATTTTATGTTTGCCTGCGCGGTGTACGATCTTAACGATGATTTTGACGCAAACATACGCGCTGAAATAACGGACAATGTAAGGCGGCTCCGCCATCATGCCTCATTGGGACTCTGGTGCGGCAACAACGAGATGGAGATGTTTGTCGATAAGGGCTACTGGGTCTCAAGCGCCAAACAGAAAGCCGACTATATCAAAATATATGAGTATATTTTCCCGCGGATACTTGCCAAAGAGGACCCCGGGACTTTTTACTGGCCCGCGAGCCCTTCGTCGGGCGGTAGTTTTGACGAGCCGAACGATCCTGACCGCGGGGATGTGCATTACTGGGATGTCTGGCATGGAGACAAACCGTTTTCAGCATACCGCAAATTCTTTTTCCGTTATCTCTCCGAGTTTGGTTTTCAGTCTTTCCCCGCCCTTAAAAC
>JAIRSL010000227.1 GCA_031255475.1 Treponema sp. | reverse complement strand
CATCTGGAATTTATCCGCAGTTTCTCCGGCCGGGGTTACGCTTCCATCCTCATCGGCCTTGTCGCCGGCCTTGGCATTACCCTGCTGATGCATTCCTCCTCCGCCTCCATCACCCTGACCATTACCCTGGCGATGGGCGGGGCCCTTGGATTCGATTTTGCCGCCGCCATGATCCTGGGGGCGAACATCGGCACTACCATTGACGCGATCATGGCCGCCATCGGTTCCAAAGCGGCGGCGAAGCAGACCGCCCTGGTACACGTGCTGTTCAACGTGGTAGGAAGCCTTATTGCCCTGCTGTGCTTCAAGCCCCTGCTCCTCCTGGTGGAGGTCCTTACCCCCGGTTCCGTCGAGGGATCGGGGATCGCCGCCCACCTTGCCATGTTTCACACCGTCTTTAATCTCCTGGGAACCCTGCTTTTCCTGCCCTTTGTAAAACAGTTCGCCTGGCTGGTTACCCGTATCATCAAGGACGAGGCCGAACCGGAGAAGGAGCCCCTGGTTTACCGGCTGGAACACCCTCCCGGAACGATTCAGAATACCCCGGAACTCAATATCATCCGGGTGGAAAAGGAGATCCGCGACATGGCCGGCCTCGCGTCCCGGATGTTTTCCGCCGTAAGTTCCGCTTTCATAAACCTGCCCATGGCGGAGAACCGGGAGGCCGCTGTGGAGGCCCTGGTGAAAGAGACGGGGGAAAGGGAAGATTACGCCGACCAGATGCGGGTGGAACTGACCGGTTTTCTTATCGAATGTACCCGTCCGCAGTTAAACTACCGGACGGAAAAGAAAGTCTACCAGTTGCTGCGGATAATCTCCGATCTTGAGGACATGACCGACAACTGTTACAGTATCGGCCTGCTCCTCGAACGAAGCGTAAAGAAAGATCTGCTTTTCAAGCACAAGGAAATGGAAGCCCTGTCCCCCTACGTGCGCCAGGTTGAAGAATTTCTCTCCTTTGTGCGGGAACACCTGGGCCGTACTATCACCGATGAACAGGCTTCTTACGCGGAAGAACTGGAGAAGGGTGTTAATAAATTCCGGAACAGGCTGCGGAAGATGGGGCGCAAACGGATAGAAGCCGGGAAGGACGTTAAAAGGGAACTTCTCTTTATCGACCTGGTACGGCGCATCGAAAAGGTGGGGGACTACTGTTACAGCATCGCTGTTTCCCTGCGCCGGTATTAGAGGAGCGCGGCGTCGCTTATAGGCGCGTCCTCTTTTGGCGAAGCGGAACAGCCTTGTTCGCAAAGCTTCATCAAGCGGAAGTTCGCCGGTAAGCGCTTAAGAACATCATGTAAAAGCATAGGTTTTCTCTGAAAAATGCGTTATACTATAAAAAGACTCAGTGTCTAAAAAGATTATTTTTAGAACAATTATGTTGCGTATTTAAAAAAGGATAGAAGGATTATGGAAATTTATAATTTTTTTCAGAAGATGTTCGTAAAACCGTCCCGTTTCGCCGGTTTTGGAAAATCCGCCGGGAAGACCGTTTTGCGGTGCCCCGCGGTCCTCTTCATAGTTCTGCTTTCCCTCGTCCCGGTCCTGTCCTGCCTGAAACCCGTAGATCATTCGGATGATTCGGCATCCCCGCCGGTTTCGGCCTTCGATGATCCGGACCAGGGAACCATGAGCAGGGCTACGGCGGATCATATCTTCCATCTGCGGGCCATCGGTGACGGGCTGGAAATCACCGGATTCAAAAGCGCCTCATGGTTGGCCTCTTATCTGCTCAGGTCGTCTTCCCGGGCGGTTATCACCGTATCGCTTCCCGATGCCTTTCGAATTTACTCTATCGGCGGTCTGCCGCTTATAGGTGTCGCCGACGGCGCCTTTGCCCCCAGCGGCCCGGGCGGGGAAGACGATATCAGCGAGGTAATCCGGATTCTGGGACTGCCCCCTACCATACAATTCCTGGGGGACAATCTCTTTGAAAAATCGGGCCTGAAAGTAAAAACACCGGTTTTCCTGGACATACCCGTAAACGCCCCGGCCTTCCGGGGTATGGACGCGGACGCGCTAAAGGCCAAGGCCGCGGCTGCGGCGGGGCTTTCCGCGCTTGCCCGGACTTGCGAGCCGGGAAAGCCGCCCCAGCTTGTCATGCCCTCCCACATCAATGAATTTATCCGCCCCGCTAAGGAGACAAGCTACACGGTGGGGTTTTACGATGAGGCCGCAAAACTGGTAAGCCTGAGCCCGACCGGCGGCGGTGATCCGGTATGGCGCAAAGTTACGGAGCCGGGCTTGCAGAAGCTTTTCAACGGGATCTACACTCCCAACGCGCCGGATTCGGCGATGGACGAAATTGAAAAAGGCAAAACCGCCGCCGGGTACAGCGCCGCTGTCAGCCGGTCCGTCCTCGGCCTCTTCAAGATCACGATTGGGGCAAAGGCGGAGGATGACAAAGTTGAGATCATGGGGGACGTGCTGCCCGGTTCCTCCGGCGTAAGCCGCGAAAACCCCGTCATAATCGATGTCGGCTATCCCGGCGCGGACAACGCGGGTCTTCCAAAGTTCTCCATCCCGTACAAGAAACTAGGATTGGCGAACGGCTCCTACGCTCATATCAGATTCCGGGTAAACAAGGGGGCCCACCTGATCATCGAAGCCGATAATTCAGCTTACCTCAATAAGGGGGCGGGTAATCCCTGTGAATCGGGATACTTTAAAGACGGCTGTGTGGAGGTGATGGCCGGGGGCAAACTGCGGGATTCCGCCTACGAGGGCTTTCCCCTGGGGCCCGGCGCGGTTATCCTGAGCCGCAACAATTCCTACCTCGCCGTGGGGCCGGAACAGGACTGGGAAGCCGCAAGCGGCCCGGGGATATTCTACGCGGGCTGGCTTATCGGCTCGTCGGATACGGACGGCGGCGCGTATGGAGGTTCCAAGTTTCTGCCCAGAATCGTGTGGGACTCCGGCAACACAAAGGAAAACTATATCGAAGTCCGTCAGGGAAAAATAGCCCTTAACGCGAAGGTGACGGCCCGGAGATCTTTCGCCCTGATATATTCCGTCTGGTTTGTTGAAGACGCGGCCCTCACCATTGCTATTCCCGGTAACGAGAACCCCGTTATTTTTGGTTCTCCCGCCAATCCGGTTCACGGCATATTTGCTGATGAGTTGAGCGGCAATACGGACTATAATTTTTACGGAAACGGAAAGGCGGCTATTACCATATTTAATGGCAACGCGCTTGACGGCAGGTTTCTGAAATCAAACAGCCAACACACCGCCACGGTAAACCCGGTCGTCCCTTCCGGCGATAAGATAATATTGCGCGGCAAGGACGAGGGGACTCCCGTTGACTACGCGGATTCCGGCACGGGCATTAAGGGGTATCTTAACTGGTACTGATAAGCGGCGCTGGGGCCGGCGGAACGGAAGGGGAGATCAGTACCAGGTGCCGCTCCTCTTCCAGAAAAGGTACTTTTACCGGAAGGATCTGCCGGCGGAATTCCCCGGAATGAAGGAAGCCCGCGGCCTCCAGTTTCCCCAGTTCCTCCTCAAGGGCGGCGCGCCGGCCCTTCCAGGCGGCGAGGGTCCCGCCTTCCGCCAGAAGCCGGAGGAGGCCCTTCAGAACCGGCGGCTCCAGGGGCCGGAAAGCCCGGAAAACAAGCAGGTCAAAGCGGCCCGGGGCGGCTTTTTCCATTTCCCTTTCCTCCACCTCCACGGACAGGCCCAGGACGGCCGCGGTGTTACGCAGGAAACCGGCCCGGCGGCCCATCCGCTCGATCAGGGTAAAACGGGAGCCGGGCAGGCAAATGGCCAGGGGTATCCCCGGCAGACCCGCCCCGGAACCCACATCGGCGATTGCCCGGTCTCCCTCCGGAAGACAGCCCAGCGCCGCCAGAGAATCCAGAATATGCCGGATGACCAGATCCCGCCTGTTTTTTACGCTCACCAGGCCGTAAGCGGGATTAAAGAATTCTATTTCGGCCATGTACCGTTCCAGCAGGGCGGCAACCGCATCTATCCGGGGGGCAAGCAGGGCGTTTACCCTTGGATCCTCCCGGAGCTGTTCCAGCCCCGCCGCCAGCGTAGCGTCCATGGATCCAGTCTATATGTTTCCCGGTTCCGGAACAATCTCCTTCACAAGTGCAACAGGCTCCTAGCAAAACGGCGAAGCGCTATCAGCCTTGTTACATGCGGCGCTCCATTTTACAATTTATATATT
>JAIRSL010000136.1 GCA_031255475.1 Treponema sp. | reverse complement strand
GGCAGGTTCAGCGCCGGCCCCCAGAACCGGAGCGCGCCTTCCGGCCCGTTGTTCGCGCCGGGGCAGTGAACGGCAGCGGGCGCTCCCGTAACGATCCTGCCGTCCCGTCCCCCGGCGAGCGTTGCGTCCCTGAGGGAAAGGGCCAGGGTTTTGAGTTCGGCCGCGGTTAAGGGCCGGGAAAGGCGGGCCAGGGGTGCAACCGCCGGGAAGGACCACGCGCCCGTAAGCCCCGCGGCAAAGAGGGAAGGACGGCAGGCTTCCGCAAGACGGCGGCTGTCCCGGTGGGGAACAAGGACCGCAAGGCGGAGGAGAGAGGCGTTACGCGGCGGCGGACGGCGTTTTCCGCCGGGTTCCATACCTGCGAACCTGTTTTCAAGATGCTTCATCCAATGTATACTATACAACAAAAAATCATGCGGAAGGAATTATCATGAAATATAAAACCAAAGTCCTGGTAGATCGTCTTGTGCCGGTACTCTCCAGGTGGCCGGGGGTTGAATGTGTTACCCTGAACGAGGCGGCTCTGCCCGATACTCTGGATCCCTATTTTGCCCTGATTCTGGATGTGTTTTACGCGGAAGCCATTCCCGCGCCGGAAGACAGGAGAAATCAGTACGGGGACGATATAGCGGCCTTCGAAACCGTGCACCGGGAGAAAAAAGATCGTTTTCTTGTGGGGGATTTGCCGGTACGTATTGAATATAAATCCCTTGGGCAGATAGAGGAACTGGTTTCTTTTTTGGATGTCAAGCGGAAATCAATATGGCTCATCAAAGATTCGGGGACCTACGGGTTCTATCGTCTTGCCCAGGGAGAAGTCCTCTTCAACCGTTCCGGCTGGATTAATACGATACGAAACCGGCTTCTTGCTCCGGAGGACGAATTCTGGTTCCGCCTGCGTGAGGCCAACCAGTCTAAGATGGAGCATTTTTTAAGCGATCTTGGGGCCGCCCTGATGCAGGAAGACGATTTCTATTACCTGATTTCTTCCGCGTCCTTCATAAAATACGCCTGCCTTACCCTGTTCTGCCTGAACCGCCGGTTTGAGCCTTCCCACCGGGCCTACTACAGGCAGGTGAGGGAACTTCCGGAACTGCCGGAATCTTTCCCCGCCCGGCTTGAAATTTTCCTCAGCGGCGGCCCGGAAATCACCATGGAACGGAAGTATGCCCTGGCGCAGATCATTGCCCGCAGCATTGTAGTGATGTAAATGAGCGCGGACGCGGCATACAGCCTATGAACAGCTCTCCTGTTTTACGTTCCATATTCGTCTTCGCCCTTTTGCTGGCCGGTTCCGTCTTTTTCGCCGGCGGCGCCGCAGGGTGTACCGCCGCCTATAAGCAGCCCGCGGCCTTTTTCTCCGCCGGAGACGGTCCGGTTTTGTACGGCCTTTCCCGCGAGGCCGCGGCGGGACGTCTTGCGCTTTCCGGGGCCGCTTCTCTCAGCTATGTGTTTGAACCTCCCCTGGAAGTTCCTCCCGGTTTTTCCCTTGAAGCCGGTTACCGTCTTACCTTTCCCGGCGGGGACGCTCCTGCCGTCGGATGGAATTTGGCCGCGTCTCACCGGCCGGTACTGGAAATTTCCCCGGCTTCACCCGGAGCCGCGGCTTGGGAGCTGCCCCTGGACGCCGGTTTTCTGGGCCTCACCGGATACGTGGCGGCCTTCCGGTACGCGGTTCCTGTCGGCGGCGTTCCCATAAAGGAACTGAAGGTCTCTTTTGCAGCCCGTGACGGCAGTGGGGAGAAAGCCGGAAATCCGGGGTCCGGCGGCCCGGTCTTGGAGCTTTACTCCCTGGGCCTGGTTCCCCGGTGGTTCGGGTACGCCCTCGAAGAAGGCGTTCTGGCGGCCACGCCTTTCGTGTTCGTCATGCCCGGCGCTCCGAATTCCCCGGTCATCGATCCCCCCGCCGCGTTCAGGCCCCCGTTGCCGGCCGCCCTGTCCTTAAAAGGGGTCTCCGGCGAAACGCGGATAAACGCCGGGGAAACCCGGTTCGTCTTTACGCCCGGCCCGGCTTCATCAAGCATCTCCCTTCCTTCCGTCCTTCTGGGAAGGGACCCGTATCCGGCAGCCGCCTCCGCCGGTTCCGGAGGACTGCCGGGAACCGCCTTTACGGTGGAAAGCGTCGCCGCCCTCCTTCCTTCTGCCCTGAAAGACCCCATTCCCCTGGATCCCGGCGTCATTCCGGTCTATCCCCGGGACGCCTGGCGGGAAGGGCGGTACGAGGTTTTCCGGTGGCCCGCCTTTCCCCGTATCCTCATCTTTGACACCGCCGATTACCGTGTCCAGGAGCGGCTCTTTAAGCGGCTTGCCTTTTTTGTGGAGAAACGGGATTTCCGGGGGCGGCTGGCCGGCGACAGGGAACTGGAAGGGCTTCACGGCTGGAACGCCCACGATTACCGGGCCGAAGACCTTGCCCGTTTCTTTGAGGCCGCCCGGCAAGAGGATTTTCCCCTGCTGGACGAAGAACGGGAACTTCTGGCCGTCCTCCTCCACAACGGTATAGTCGTCCGCTCTTCTTCGGGAGAACTCCGGGCCGGCGCGGGGGCGGTTCTCTCCATTTCGCGGGAATCCCCGGAGTATCTCCGCCGCCGCTTCCTGGTTCACGAGGGGTTTCACGGCGTCTTTTTTATGGATGAAGATTTCAGAGAGTTTAGCCGCCTCCGTTGGGAAGGGCTGGACGCCGATGCCAAACGGGTTTTCCGGTCCTATTTGGATTTCCAGCGGTATGACCTTGCGGATCCCTACCTGGTCGTAAACGAATTCATGGCCTATTGCCTCCAGCAGCCGGTTTCCCTGGCCGGGCCCTACTTCGGCGGAAACCTGCCGCGCCAGCTTCACGCCTCGTCCTGGCGCCATTCCGTCCTCCCCCCGTCTGAGGAATCTCCCGGCGGAGAGCGTTCCTGGCCCTCCCTGGCCCGGGCCTTTGTCCGGGAAGCCGAAGCCTTTTCCGCGTATGCCTCCCGGCGCTGGGGCTTTGCCGCCGGCCGCATCAGTTCGGTAACGGCGGAATCCCCGGCGGGCCCTTAAACGCCGGCAGAGCTATTCAAAGATTTCCAGGACAAACGAAGGACGCCGTTTGGAGCGCTGTTCAAAGAGCTGTATGCCCGCGTTAAAGCGCCGTTCTGCTTCCAGGGAGGTCGGCGGTCCGTGGCCGGGCAGGATGGTGAAATCGCCGGGCAGGGAGAGGATTTTACTCCGTAAGGCGGTTATCTGTATTGCCGCTCCGTAGGAACTGGCGGTAGTTCCCACGAGGCCCGCGCTGATGGCATCCCCGGTAAACAGGAGATTGTCTACCTTAAAAACCGCCGAATCCGAAGAATGGCCGGGTACGGAAATCACCTCGATGCGGAACGGGCCTATGGACAGGATGTCCCCGTCCCGTATGAGCGTCGCCTTCTGGTCCAGGATAAGGGGGTTTACCGCGTAAATTTCGGCGTTGTAAATCCGTTTCAGGGTACGCAGTCCCCGGACATGACTGCGGTGGTCATGGGTGAGCAGCACTCCCCTAAGCGCATAATCGTTACGCTCGATGAAATTGAGAATTTCCTCGTCCATCACCCCCGGATCTATGATGATCGCCTCACGGGACGCCTCCCCATTCGGAAGGTCCGCCTCCCCGGTCCCCAGGATATAACAGTTGTTGAAACCAGGCAGGCAATAATGGACAAAGAGCTTCATTCTTCCCCCGGTGTAAAGACAGCTTCCCCCGTATTGGAAGACTTGAACGAGATGCTTTCCTGTTTCGCCTGGATAAAGTAGACTTTTTTGATATTGCAGTCTATAAAATCTGAGTATTCCATGTCGGCGTTGATAAACCGGCTGTTATAGAGGTTCGATTTATTGAACGTACAGTCCCTGATCACCGCGCCCCCGTAATTGAGGTGCATCAGTTCGGAACCTTCAAACGTACAGTCCCGGATATTCGCCCCCGCGAACGAAAGAAACTGAAGATCGCTTTTGGAAAAATCGCAGTTATGGAAACTGGCGAAATCGAAGAAAACCATACGCATAAGGGATTCGGTAAAGAGGCACATGGAAAAGGCCGCCCCTCTAAAATTACAGCCGTAGAATTTGCGGTGGGAAAAATCGACGCTTTCAAAATGCAAACCCGGCGCGTTAAGGTCCTTTACAACCATGCGTTCCGAAATATACCGGCCTATCCGCGCCGCTTCATTCTCTTTGTTCGCCGCGTGAACGGCGCAAAGCCGGGAACCGGTGATAGCCGGCATGCCGCATCCTGCCGCGCAGGGGATCAGGGTGAACATACGATAATCATAAAGGAATCTTCGGGACCGATCAATTAAGGGAAACCGGATACGGGAAGCAGGACGCGCGGGGATTTTTCCGTGCGGGTAAACCGGTACAGGTAAAATTACCGGCAGCCGACCGCTTGATAAAATCTTTGGAGATAACTAAAATAGATCAACCCTACCTATAATTGAGGAAAATAATGGCTGATAAACACATGGTAATGATTGATGGAAACACTGCGGCGGCCCAAATAGCCCACGCGCTGAGTGAAGTAATCGCGATTTATCCGATTACCCCGTCCAGTCCCATGGGTGAGACCTCCGATGAGTTGTCCGCCCGAGGTGAGAAGAACATCTGGGGGACCGTCCCCCAGGTTGTCGAAATGCAGTCCGAAGCCGGGGCCGCTGGCGCTGTTCACGGGGCCCTGACCACCGGCGCTTTGAGTACCACTTTTACCGCATCCCAGGGCCTTCTTCTGATGATTCCGAATATGTACAAGATCGCCGGTGAACTCACTTCTACAGTGTTTCACATCGCCGCCCGGGCTCTGGCCACGAGCAGCCTGTCGATTTTCGGAGATCACCAGGATGTTATGGCCTGCCGGCAGACCGGCTGGGCTATGGCGGCTTCAAACAGCGTCCAGGAGGTGATGGACATGGCGGCTATCTGCCATGCCGCCACCCTCCGCGCGCGGGTTCCCTTCCTTCACTTCTTTGACGGGTTCCGGACCAGTCACGAACTGCAAAAGGTCGAAGAAATTTCCAAAGACGTGCTGCGCCATCTGATCGATGACGAGTTGGTCCGCGCCCACCGCACCAGGGGCCTTACGCCGGAGAATCCCACCATACGGGGAACCGCCCAAAATCCCGACACCTACTTCCAGGGACGGGAAGGGGTCAACAAGTATTACGATAAGGTCGCGGCCATTGTTCAGGGAGAAATGGACAAATTCGCCAAACTCACCGGCCGCGCCTACCATCTCTTTGATTATTTCGGCGCTCCGGATGCCGAGAAAGTGATCGTCATCATGGGTTCCGGCGCGGAAACCTGCGAAGAAACCGTCGAGTACCTGCTGGCTAAAGGGGAAAAAGTCGGGGTTCTTAAAGTACGGCTGTACCGGCCCTTTGACGCCAAAGCCTTTGTCAAAGCCCTGCCCAAAACCGTTAATGCCATCGCCATCCTGGACCGGACCAAAGAGCCCGGCGCGTTGGGCGAACCCCTGTACGAAGACGTGCGTACCGCCATCGGCGAGGTTCAGGCCGCCGGGGACACCCATTTTAACGGCTATCCCCTGATCCTGGGCGGACGGTACGGCCTGGGTTCCAAGGAATTCACCCCCGCCATGGTTAAGGCGGTTTTCGACAACCTTTCGGGCAAGAAGATCGCCGGCTTTATCGTGGGGATAAAGGACGACGTACAGGGAAAGAGCCTGGACTTCGACGAACATTTCGTCCTTGCCGAAGAAGGCATGAACGAAGCCATGTTCTACGGCCTCGGTTCCGACGGTACGGTGGGGGCCAATAAGAACTCCATCAAGATCATCGGGGACGCGAAGCCGGAACTTTCCGCCCAGGCGTACTTCTCCTACGACTCCAAGAAGTCCGGGGGCTTTACCGTTTCCCACCTGCGTTTCGGCAAAGGCGCCATACGCCGGCCCTACCTCATCACCAAGGCGGACTTTTTGGCCTGCCACAAGTTCTCGTATATGGAGACCTTCGATCTTCTGGCAAACATCAAGGAAGGCGGAACCTTCCTCCTCAACAGCCCCTTTAGCGCGGAAGAGGTATGGAAGGAAATCCCCGTGGAAGCCCAGAAACGGATCATCGACAAGAAGGTAAAGTTCTTCGTGATAGACGCCGCGGACATTGCCCGCAAATCCGGCATGGGCAGCCGCATCAACACGGTCATGCAGGCCGCCTACTTCAAGATTTCCGGGGTATTGCCCCAGGACGAAGCGGTCAAATACATGAAGAAGTTCATCGAGAAGTCCTACGGCAAGAAGGGCGCCGATGTGGTGCAGAAGAACTACGCCACGGTAGATGCCGCCCTGGAAGCGGTTACGGAAGTGAAGTACCCCTCCGCGCCGGAAGGCAATCTCCACATGAAACAGCCCTTTGCCACCGCAAAGGACGACTGGATCCGGGAAGTGCTGGGCGCGGTATCCGTCCAGGAAGGGGACAAACTGCCGGTGAGCAAGATTCCCGAAGACGGGACCTTCCCCTCGGCCACCACCCAGTACGAAAAGCGGTCGGTTGCCGAACGGGTTCCCTCCTGGGATCCCTCCCTGTGTATACAGTGCGGTCAGTGTACCATCGTGTGTTCCCACGCCTGTATCCGGTTCAAAAACCTCAACGAAGCGGAAGCCGCCAAAGCTCCCGCCGGCTTGAAAACCGCGGAGATTAAGCCGAAAGCCGTTCCCGGGAAAAAGGCGGCTTTGGTTATTTCCGCCGAGGACTGCATGGAATGCGGCGTCTGCATCAACATCTGCCCCGGCAAGGCCAAGGACAATCCCGAAAAGAAGGCCCTGGCCTGGAAGTCTTACGCCGATGATCCTGCCTATCACGCCGAACAGGTAGACGCCTGGAATTACTTCCAAAGCCTGCCTGAAACACCCGACGCGGAACTCAACCTGGGCACTCCCAAGGGCCTTGCCTACAAGCGCCCCCTCTTCGAGTTCTCCGGCGCGTGCGGCGGCTGCGGCGAAACTCCCTATGTAAAGATACTTTCCCAGCTCTTCGGCGACCGGGCCGTCATTGCCAACGCCACAGGCTGTTCTTCCATCTATGGCGGGAACCTCCCCACCACCCCCTATTGCCGGCGCGCGGACGGCCGGGGCCCGGCCTGGTCCAACAGCCTCTTTGAAGACGCTGCGGAATTCGGACTGGGTATGCGCCTTACCAGCGACAAACTGGCCGAACACGCACGGGAAGTAGCTGTCCGGGCTAAAGAAGAAAACATACAAGCCGCGCTTATCGACAAGATCCTGGCCAATCCCCAGGCGGACAACGCGGCCATTGAGGAACAGCGGAAGCTGGTGGACGAACTCAAAGCCGCATTGAAGAACGATTCCAAACCCACGGTGCAGACGCTCCTTTCTTTGGCGGATCACTTTATCAAGCGGTCCGTGTGGATACTGGGCGGCGACGGCTGGGGCTACGACATCGGCTACGGCGGCCTGGACCACGTTATCGCGTCGGGCC
>JAIRSL010000094.1 GCA_031255475.1 Treponema sp. | reverse complement strand
CCCTTCAGTAACACCACGTAGATGTTATAGTCGTCCTCCGGAGGATCGAGAAGGGTTATCACGTTTCCCGTATGCGACTTCGCCGCAAATTTCCCCAAGTACTTGTATGCGGAATATCCGGGAAGAGCGTTGTTCGCAAGCGGTACTACTGCGTAGTACGCCGTTGCATTCCCCGTGGTGTACCCCGCCGTGGTAAACCCTATCTTGGCGTTGTTGGACCCGCCGACACGCCCCTCGAATTTTCCGTCCTTTATCACCAGATCCTCGCTCTGGGGGTTGTCCGGATTCTTCGGGGTCTCCGCCGCCACAGCAAAACGTACCGCCCCGTTCCAGTCAAAGTCCGAGTCCGGCTTCCTGGACGTCCCAAAGTCCGTCTTGTCGGTTTGCGCGTCATCGTTCATCCCGTTCCGGATTATCCATACCGGCAGTTTTTTCCCATCCAGGCCGAAATTCGACTTCCTTTTGGAGTCCGCTTCCTTCCACTTGCCGGCATCCTCCAGGTTAAAGGGCACGTACTCCAGATTAAAGTTGGCCGATCCCTTCTTCCCTATCTTGGTTATTCCCGATGTATATTTACTTATATCCAGGGTGATGAAGTTCTTATTAACCGTATCAAAAACCAGGTTATTACCCTCTTCCTTATTTACCCCGTCCTCCCATACTAGGCCCTTTGAACCAGAAAACAACTCTTGGGGGACCGTTCCCCACATCTTGTTCCGGGCCTTTATCAGTTCGGCAAACCCGTCCCCGGCGCTATCACTTCTCTGTACCTTCCAGGTTATCTTCCAGTCTACCGGGGGCAGTTCGACCGTTTGGGGGTGGATTTCATCGGTCCCCGCCTTCTTAATTATCTCCGGAGTCACTTTCTGGGAGGGGACATCAAGATCGGTTGTGGTAAATACGGTGTCCACCACAATAGGCCACATGGTTATGGTTACTGTCCCGCTCCCGGTTACCATCTGGGTCTTCAGTCCCGCCGCCAGCAGGGTGGGCGGTACCGCATCGTCATATTTATACACTCCCTTGCTGTCCACTCCGGTCCACTTCCAGTAGCCCATCAACAGCAGGAAATGATAGTCGTGCCCGAAACCCAGGGATTCTATTCTGAAGGTCGCCGTGTTATCGTCTTGCTTCATCCGGCGAACCTCGTCAAAGGCAACGATTTTCCCGTCATCATTTATCACGATAAGCTGATAGATGTTACGGATACCCTCTCTTATCCTCTCCGCGGACGGCCCCGCGATAGAGCGGGCCTGGGTATCCTTGCCAATCAGTACGTCGACGGTAAAGGGCTCGGTAAAGGGGTCCGCCAGGTTTTTAGGGGGAACGACGGAAATAGGGTTAAAACATCCCACTAAAAGAAAGGTTAGGATACTTGCTGTGAGAAGGCCAATCGGTTTCACGATTTTCATAAAACAACTCCTCAAAGATTTTTACCGTGCCGGGACTATGGTTTCCATGTGCTACGGATATCAGAATACATTACAATTATAATCATAAATATACTACAAAAAATCAAGAAAAGCAATAAATTTCATAAAAAAGTACAAAATTTTTTTCGTAACTATGCGTTCACGGCGCGGTTTCAGAACTTTTTTTACTTTATGGAAAAAAAGGGGCGAATTTTCTTTTCATTCGATCGTACTCGTATATGCCTTTTCTGGACAAGACCAAAAATTTCCCGGATAAAAAAATCCCGCCCTGGCGGACGGGATTAATTACCGGTACGGCGGATTACAGGATAAAGAGGAGTTCTTCGTAACCGGGGAAGGGCCAGACTTTCTTGGCAACCAATTTCTCCAGGGCATCCACCCGGGTACGGACACCGTCCATGGCGGGGCGCACCCTTTCAAAGTAAGACTTGGCCTGGGCAAAGGCGTCCTCTATGCCCTGGGATTCGGCCAGGACAGCCTCCAGTTTGGCGGTCTCATCGTAAAGTTCCGCGGAAAGCTCGGCAATCTTCTTGGTCCGTTTCGCCTGGGGCACATTCACCGCGCCTATGGCCGCCAGAGCCGCCGCATCGCCCGCCAGGGAACCGGCAAAGGCGGTAACCGCGGGAAAAATGTAGCGCCGGGCCAGATCAATGGTGACTCCCGCTTCAATGTTTATCTGCTTGGAGTATTTTTCAAGATAGATGTGATAGCGGCTTTCCGATTCCTCTTTGGTAAAGACCTTGTGGGCTTCAAAGAGAGAGATGGTCTCGCTTCTGGCCAGCACGGAAAGGGCGTCAACGGCGTTCCGCATATTGGGGAGGCCCCGGCGTTCCGCTTCCCTGACCCATTCATCGGAATAGCCGTTGCCGTTAAACACCACCCTCCGGTGTTTGGAATAGGATTCCTTGATGATAGCCTGAATAACCTCGTTTTTGCCGGAAGCCATTTCCAGTTTGTCGGCGAATTCCGAAAGGACCTGGGCCACCGCCACGTTGAGGTAGGTATTAGGAGTGGCAATGGACTGGGAGGAACCCACCATACGGAATTCGAATTTGTTCCCCGTAAAGGCGAAGGGGCTGGTCCGGTTCCGGTCGGACACGTCCTTGGGAAGGGCCGGAAGGCTGGTAACCCCGATCCTGATGCTGGTCCCGGCTTCGCTCCTGCCGCCGCTCTTACCCTCGGCGATATTGTCGAGGATCTCTGTCAGGGGACCGCCGAAGAAAATGGAGACTATGGCCGGGGGAGCTTCGTTGGCCCCCAGCCGGTGATCGTTGCCGGAGGTCGCCACGGAGGAGCGGAGCAACAGGGCGTAGCGGTCTACCGCTTCCACCACGGCGGCGGTAAATAGAAGGAACCGGGCGTTGGACTCGGGGTTCTCTCCGGGTTCAAGGAGGTTGATCCCGTCGTCGGTGGCCATGGACCAGTTGTTGTGTTTGCCCGAACCGTTGACCCCGGCAAAGGGCTTTTCGTGGAGCAGGGCTTCCATGTCGTGCCTGCGGGCCACGTTTTTGATGGTCTCCATCACAAGCTGGTTGGCGTCCACCGCGGCGCTGCTGTTGGCGTATACCGGGGCAATCTCAAACTGGTTGGGGGCCACCTCGTTATGCTGGGTCTTGGCGGGAATCCCCACTTTCCACAACTCCGTATTGAGTTCCCGCATGAAGATGGCCACCCGCTCTTTAATGGTCCCAAAGTAGTGATCTTCCATCTCCTGACCCTTGGCCGGCAGGGCGCCGAAAACCGTCCGGCCCGTAAGAATGAGGTCCGGCCGCCGGTCGTAAAAATCTTTGTCAACCAGAAAGTACTCCTGTTCCGGGCCGACGGTGGTAAAAACCCGTTTGGAGGTCCCGTTCCCCAGGGCGCGGAGTATCCGTATGGCCTGGACGCTCAAGGCGTCTATGGATTTAAGGAGGGGGACCTTCTTGTCCAGGGCCTGGCCGTAGTAACTGATAAAGGCCGTGGGTATACAGAGGGTGGTCCCCGTCAAATCCTGTTTAAGGAACGCGGGGCTGGTCACATCCCAGGCGGTGTACCCCCGCGCCTCAAAAGTTGCCCGCAGGCCGCCCGAAGGGAAACTCGACGCGTCGGGTTCGCCTTTGATAAGCTCCTTGCCGGAAAATTCCATGAGCACCCTGCCGTCTCCGGTAGGAGCGATAAAGGAATCGTGCTTTTCCGCGGTAAGCCCCGTCAGGGGATGAAACCAGTGGGTATAGTGACTCGCGCCCTTTTCTATGGCCCAGTCCCGCATGGCCGCGGCAACGACTTCCGCAACTTCCAGGGTCAGTTCTTTTTCGCCGTTCTGGACCGCCAAAATCTCTTTGTAGATGTTCTTGGGCAGCCGTTCTTTCATGACGGCATTGGAAAAACAGTTGGAACCGTACACTTCGGTTACCGGCATCTTGGTAAAATCGACAATATTGTCCATGTCTCCTCCGTAAATTTTTTCAACAAAATATGCAAAGAAATATGCAATTTCCGTGCCAACCGGGACCGGTTCTGAAAAACAGGGAAAAATCCGCCCGGTTCTTCCGGAAACACGCTAATATACGGACTCACAAAGGCTTATCCGGCGTTTTTTCCGGCAGGACGGCGGCCGGAAAGCCCGGTTCAGTCTAATATGTCGGATTATAAAGCTACGGAAATGTAGCATTAGATCGAATTCTTACAGAAATGTAGGTTTA
>JAIRSL010000343.1 GCA_031255475.1 Treponema sp. | reverse complement strand
TCCAGCACGGTGTAGCGGTTCCGTATCATCTGGGCCCGCCGGGCGTCGGCAATGACTTTGGCGCGGGTCAGGCCGATTTCCCCGGGCAGGACCGGACAGCCGCCCCGGGCCAAAAGGTCCCGCAGTTCGCCGTAAGGGGGCAGTTTTTCCCGGACGTTTTCCCGTATCTCTTTCCAGTTGTCCCGCAGGGCCTCCGCCAGGGTTTTGGCGCGTTTTTCATCCGCCAGCTTTTCCAGGGCCGTTTTCACGGCGGCCTCCGCCGGCCCGGTCCCCCGTATCGCCTGCGTGGTAAAGGCGGCGCGTACTTCCGCTTCCCGTTCCGGACGGGCGGGCGGTTTCCAATCCGGGGAGGGGAGGGGAGGGGAGGCCCGGAGGAAGAGCGCCTCCGTAAAGGCGGCGGCGGCCAGGGTCCCCAGGGCGACCTTGTGGCCATGGGTTACGGGGCTGCCGTCCATCGAGAGGTCTTCCATTTCCCAAATATGGCTCCACAGATGCTCGCAGCCCGACACGGGCCGGGAACTCCTGAGGCGCTGCATGGCGAAACCCGTGACGGACAGGGCGGAGAAGAGTATGCCCACCGCATCCGCGTCCCCCCGTACCGCGTCCTCCGCCTGTTTGAGGGTGTCTAAAAGCCCGGTCTGGGTCATGTCCCACGCCAGAGGATCGACAGGCTCGGTCCCCGGAGCGCCCAGGACGCCGGCCTTCCCCGCGATGATCCAGTCCGTCCCCGCGATGATCTTCCCCGCCAGATCGCCGAATCCCGAGGAGGAAAGAGAGGCCGGCGCTTCCCGCAACACCGCCGTGGACGCCGCCAGCGTCCGGGGAGCGGCGCAGGGGAAGGTTTGTTTGAAGCCGTTGGAGAGAAGGGCCGCGCCGTAGGACGTATAGCCGTCCACCGACGCGGCGGTAGGGACGCACAGGTAGGGCAGGTTCAGTTCCGAAGCGGCCCGTTTCACCAGGTCGTTCACCGTTCCCGCGCCCACGGCAATGGGGACCACGCCCGCATAACCGGGAAGGGCCGTGATATGCGCGGTTATCCGGGCGATATACCGGTACTCGGCGTGAAGCCGTGGAGAACCGGGAAACACAAGGGCCTTCGCCAGGGGAATGCCGGCGGCGGTCAGGATGTCCCGGACCCGGTTCCCCGCCGCGGCATCGGTATTTTCATCGGCGATGACGCAGGCCGCGGTAAAATCGTAATGTTCGCGGAGCAGGCGGGGTATGCCGTCCAGGGCGGCCGGGGCCAGCAAAAGGTCTTCGGTTTCCGCGGCCGCTTTAAGGCAGTCTTCCAGGGATAGTTTTTTCCGTTCGGTCATGCGTGTCCTCCATGTCCGGGCAGGATGATGCCGTTACCGGCCCAATACCGCCGCCGCTTCTTCAAAAGACAGATCCGTCCTGTCCCGGCGGGTTGCAAGTTCCCGCAGGGTAAGGGGGCTTTCCATCGGTTTTTCTCCGGGAATGACGGCCCACGGGATGCCTTTTTTCTCCGCCAGGACAAACTGCTGGATAAGTTTCTTCGCCTCCGGGAACACCTCGCAGGGGATGCCCCGTTCCCTGAAACGCTCCGCCAGGACCTGATACGCCCCTCCGGCCGCCTCGTCCACGCAGACTATGGCCGCCTTTACATAGGAAAGCCGGCCCGTAGCCCTGCCCCGGCTTTCCAGGGCGGCGATAAGCCGGTCCAGCCCTATGGAAGACCCCACGCCCGTCAGCTCTTCCCGCGAGTACAGGCCCGCCAGATCGTCATAACGGCCGCCCGAACAGACCGATCCGATTTCGGGCATGTCCTTGAGGAAGGTCTCGAAGACCACGCCGGTATAGTAATCGAGCCCCCTGGTGATTGAAGGATCAAGGACGAAAGAACCGGCTATCCCCGTGTCGATCATGAAGGAATGTATCAGACGGAGCCGTTCCGATTCGGGACAATCCCCGCCCGCAGCTTCGGTGACGGTTTTCAGCGTCTCTTCAAAGCCCCCTTCCGCCCCTATAAAGCGGAGAATCTCCGCCGCCCGTTCTTTCCCCGCGATCTCTTCCAGGGATTCCGCCGTGGCGTCCCGGCCCGCCTTTGTCAGCTTGTCCACCGTGCGGAGGATTTCCGCGGCCTTATTCCGCAGATCAAGGCGGACGATGAACCGGTTAAAGAGCCCCCGGTGGTTTATCCTGATTATCACATCTCCGGCGTCTATGGCTTTTAAGGTGTTGTATATAACCAGGAGGATCTCGAAATCCGCCGCAGCGCTTCCGCTTCCCACAATATCAAAGTCGCACTGGGTGAATTCCCGGTAACGCCCCCGCTGGGTGTTTTCCCCCCGCCAGACCTTGGCGATGTGGTAGCGCTTGAACGGCAGGGGAAGTTCTTCCCGGTGTTCGGCCACAAACCGGGCAAAAGGCACGGTAAGATCGAAGCGGAGGGCCACGTCCCGGCCTCCGTTGTCCGTAAAGCGGTATATCTGCTTCTCCGTTTCGCCCCCGCCCTTACCCAGGAGGATCTCCGCGTATTCCAGCGCCGGCGTGTCGATGGGTACGAACCCGTACATCCGGAAGGACGCCTCAATCCGTTCTACCAGGGAACGCCGTTCTATTTCCGCGGGGGGAAGAAAATCCCGGAAACCCTTGAGAATTCTCGGTTGAATTATGTTTGTCATAGTAACCTGAGGCCGGTCCGGAATTACCGGAATTCGGACCCGCCGCCTTTGTATGGTGATTTCCGGCCATCCCCACGGACGGCCCCGGCGTCAAGCCCCGGCCCGATTTTCCGCACGGCGCCCTACCTGATGTTCCTTAACGCGGGATTTGTCCGGATAGTGTACCAGTAATCGTCGATGATTTCCACCAGTTCCGGACAAAAGGCCAGATTCGCGGCGGTTCTGATTATCCCCTGGGGAAGCCTGCCCGCGTTGTTCACCGTTCCCGCCACGGAAACGCGGTACTTCTTAAAAAACAACTGGTAGGCCACCGACGTACCCGGCAGGCGTTCCGAGGAAGTAACCGCTTCAAGATGATCTATCGCTTTGGTACTCAGGTTAAAGACCTGAATCCGTTTTTCCCGGATATTCGGTTCGGTAATCGTGGCGTACATGTTATAGCCCAAAAATTTTGCCGTATCGGGAGTCATTTTGATAAGCGAATTCCCATAATCCTCGTATTGGGCCCTGAGCCTGGTCTGGTTTTCCAGGAAATTCCCCAGCAGGATCACCAGATCGTCGGGCGTGGTCTTGTAATCCACCGCAAAGAGACCCGCGTTTTCCCTGCCTTTCATCTGCCCTACGGTGACCAAATTGCAGCGTATGAAGAACTGCATAGGCGGCTGCTTCTTGTCCGGGGAAAACCCTATGGAAAGCCCCACGATACCGTTGATATACCGCTGAAAAAAATTCAATTCCTGCCTGGAAAGGGACGCCAGAAACAGGGCGCGCTTAAATCCAAGCTGGAAAGGGACGCAGAGAATAACGTAGTCGTCGATTTTCAAATGACAGTGAATTCTGTCAACTCCCAGTTTCGTAAGGACATACTGGTTACACACAATACTTTGATCCTCGTACTTTGACAAATACTGAGTTAGTCCCGTCTGCATGTTAGCCATTCTTGCCGCTCCAGGATAAAAAATAAATATAACAAAAATTTATAGCATAAGATCGAATAACGCAAGAGGGAACGCTCTCTTTTGGGAACAGGCTAACAATCCTCGAACCGTATCCCTTCCCCGGCGGGGATAAAACGCCGGGCCCTTCTCCCGGTGATTCCCTCCGCCCAGGAGGGGGGAAGTCCGGGGCGCAGGACCTTTTCGGTTCTGAAGATTCCCGTCATGCCGGCCTCTATTACTTCCCCTTCGGCTATATCCCTCAGCGCGTGGACGGACCGGTTGGTCCGCCCGTAGTTCGCCTTTTCCGAAGGGGCAAGCCGCTTAACCCCGTCCCCCAGGACGGCGCGGACCATGTCTTCTCCCCGTTCACGGGAATAGGCCGCGATCACTTCGTCCCCCTTCATGGCGGCGGCGCGGTTTACGGCCCTGACCATGCGGGAAAAGGAAGCGGGGGGCAGGGCGATTGGGTCGTCCAGACCGGGATCGGCGCGGCTCATGCAGAAGTGCTTCTCTACGGCGGCCGCTCCCAGGGCAACGGCCAGGGCCGGTATCAGTTCCGGGTCCATACTGTGATCGCTTACCCCCACGGCCGTCCCGAACACCGCGCCGAGGCTTTCCAGCATCCTGAGGTTGTAATCCCTTTCGGGGGCGGGGTAGGCCGTAACGCAGTGGAGGAGGCAGACCCGGCCGGAGGGGAAAAATTCCAGGGCTTCTTCTATATCTCCCAGTTTGGAAACCCCGGCGGAGAGGAAGGCCGGCAGGCCGTATCCGGCAATCTGCCTTACCAGGGCGGTATAGTTGAGTTCCGGGGAGGCTATCTTGAACGCTTTGGGCTTCAACTCCCAAAGTTCCCGTGCGCTGCGGGGGCCGAAAGGGGTACACAGGAAGAGGAGCCCTTTGGATTCCGTATATTCCTTCATATCGGCGTAGAATGAGGGGGGGACTTCCAGTCTCTTAAAGGCGTCGTAGAGCCTGACCGGGCCGCCGGGCAGGACGACCTCCCCGGTTCCGGGATGGAGTATCTCATCGGCATAGACCATCTGGAATTTGACGCACCCCGCCCCGGCTTCGGCCGCCGCGTCCACGAGTTCCCGGGCCTTTACGGGATCCGCCCCGTGGCTTGTACCAAGCTCCGCAATAACCAAGGGATGTTTAATCCCCGGATTCTGAATCAGAAGGTTCTTGGAAGAATAAACGGTTCCATCTATGGTAAAATTCCTTCCCATAATTCCTTTTCCTAACTCTTTCTTCCGGAAAATTTACGAAACATCCGTGATGACATCTCGACAACGGTCTATACTTGAAGTATAATGATATTCGGCGTTTCCGGGTATACCGCGTTTGTATACCTCGTTTATTGATGGCGAATTCCCAAAAGATTCTGCTGCGGGCTTGTCCCGGCGGTTACCCGGCGCGATGAGAGGATTGACATATTTTTTCTTCTTGTGGTATGTATAGGCAGCGATTGAATCGGATGTATTTTCTTTAAGGAAAGGAGTTGTCATGTCCGGACACAGTAAATGGGCGACTATTAAACACGCAAAAGGAGCCGCCGACGCCAAGCGCGGCCAGATGTTTACAAAACTTATCAAGGAAATTTCCATTGCCGCCCGCATAGGGGGGGGGAATCCCGAAGGGAATCCCCGGCTTAGGACCGCCATTCTCAAGGCTAGGGCCGCCAATATGCCCAAAGACAACATAGACCGGGCCATAAAGAAGGGGACCGGCGAACTTGAGGGGGTCAACTACGAGGAACTGACCTACGAGGCTTACGCTCCCGGCGGGGTGGCGGTTCTCATTGAAGTGCTTACGGATAACAAAAACCGGGCTGCGGCGGATGTGAGGAATATACTGACCCGTGCCGGCGGTTCCCTGGCAACGGCGGGTTCGGTTTCCCGGCTCTTCACCCGTAAAGGCATCATTACCCTGGACGGAGAGAAGTACACCGAGGATCAGGTCCTGGAGGTCGCTCTGGAAGGGGGCGCCGAAGACGTGACCCTTTCCGGGGGGGTTATCGAAGTTACCACCGCGCCCGAAGATTTTGAACCGGTGGTAAACGCCCTGGAAGCCAAGTCCCTGGAAACTACCGGCGCCGAGATCAGCATGATAGCCGAAGCGGAAGTATCCCTTGACACGGAAGGGACCGCCAAAGCCCTCAGGCTAATCGAAAAGCTGGAAGACAACGACGACGTTCAGAACGTCTATTCCAACGTGGCAATCCCCGAGGGGTTTGAGGCTGAGTGATCCGGCGGCCGTTTCCCGTACCGGGAGGACGGACCGTTCCCGGCGTATACGCCGTATCATCGGGGTAGATCCGGGGCTGGCTTCCTCCGGGTGGGGGGTCATCGAATTCGACAACCGGCGGCTCCGGTACATTGCCCACGGTTGTATTGAAACCAAGGCGGACCGTCCCCGGGCGGAACGCCTTTTTTTTATTTACACGCGGTTCTGTTCCGTGCTGGAAACCTACGGGCCCGCCGAATCCGCCGTGGAAACCCTCTATTTTGGCCGCAACGTAACCAGCGCCATTGCCGTGGCGGAAGCCCGGGGAGTCCTTTCCCTGGTCCTGGCGCAAAAGGGGCTTGCGGTGCGGGAATACACCCCCAATGCCATAAAACAGGCGGTAACCGGCGG
>JAIRSL010000322.1 GCA_031255475.1 Treponema sp. | reverse complement strand
AGGACCGGGAACTGGCCGCCGTTGATGAGGAAGGGCTGCTGGCGAAATCCAGGGAACTGGCGCAGAGCTTGTGGAACCGGATTTAAGCGCGTGAAAGGCCGGGCGGTACACTGGTAACCGCCCGGCCTTTTTTATAAAAGCCCTATCGCTTGGTCAGATACTTTCGTATGTCCAGGGCGACCGCCGCGATGATAATGGCCCCCTTTACAATCTGCTGCCAGTACGGCGACATGTTGATGAAGGTAAGCCCGTAGTTGATCACCGAAAAGATGAGTACCCCGATGACGATGCCCGGCGCGGTCCCTATACCGCCCAGGTTGGAAACGCCCCCCACGACGCAGGCGGCGATGGCGTCCAGTTCGTAGCCGTTCCCGTAGTTATTGGTGGCCCCGCCGGTACGGGCCGCTTCCAGGCTGCCCCCTAAACCGTAGAGCACACCCGCGACGGTGTAGACGATGACCAGGGTGCGGCCCACATTCACCCCGGAAACACGGGCCGCTTCCGCGTTCCCCCCTATGGCGTAGATATTTTTCCCGTAGGTGGTCTTGTTGAACAGAATATACGTTATCACCGTGATCACCGCGGCTATGATGACGATATAGGGAATTGAGTAAACCCCGTCGAAACCTATGTAGCCCGTTCCCAGGGTACTGAATCTGCGATCCAGGCCGCCTATGGGCTGGGCCCCGTAAGGCGGGCGGTCAAAGTAGAGAGACGTAGCCCCGTAGACAGCCACCATGGTTCCCAGAGTGGCGATAAAAGCCGGAACCCTGAGCCTGGAAATGAAAAACCCGTTCAGAAGGCCGAAAAGCCCGCAGGCTACCATGGCGACCAGAATGGGCGCCAGCAGGGGCAGTACCGGAAGATTCGGGTACATACGCCGGGAATAATCCGCCGCTTGCAGCAGCGACGCCGAAAGAACCGCCGCCAGCCCCACCATGCGCCCTGCCGACAGATCCACGCCGCCGGTGATGAGAACGGCCCCCATGCCCATAGCGATAATGATCCGGGTTGCCGACATGGAGAGGATGTTTCTGAAGTTGTTCAGGGACAGGAACGAAGGCTCCCTGATGGTTATGATCAAAATAAGAACGATGAACACAAAATAAATGGCGTACTGTACGGTGAAATCCCTCACCGTTTTTAGCGTGATTTTTTTGCTGTTTTTTTCCGTCGTGTCACCCATGTTTTCCTCTTCTTCAGCCGTCTATAAATTTTGCCGCAAGGCGCATAATCTCTTCCTGTGTAGCGGACTTGCCGTCCAGGAACCCCGTTACCTTTCCTTCGCACATTACCATAATCCGGTCCGATATTCCCAAAAGTTCGGGCATTTCGGAAGAAATCATGATAATCCCCTTTCCCTGTTTCGCCAGGTCTATGATGATGCTGTATATTTCGTATTTGGCCCCCACGTCTATGCCCCGGGTAGGCTCGTCCATGATGAGGATGTCCGGTTCGGTGAGAAGCCACCGGGCAAAAAGCACCTTCTGCTGATTTCCCCCGGAAAGATCCCGGATAAGGGTTTTGCCACCGGGGGTCTTTACATTCAGGGCTTTAATCATGTCGGCGGAATCCTTGTCGCCCTGCTTTTCGCTGATGAGCCCAAGGGGCCCCACATAACGCCGGATGTTAGCCAGAAGCATGTTGTCCTTGACCGACCTCATGGGAATAATCCCCGTTGCCCGCCGCTCCTCGGTGACCAGGGCAAGTTTTTTCGCCTTAGCCTGCCCCGGAGTCTTTATCGCCGCTTCCCTGCCGTTGATGACAATCCGCCCGCTTTCCACGGGCCGCAGCCCGAAGATGGACTCTACCAGTTCCGTGCGCTGGGCGCCCACAAGCCCCCCGATGCCCAGGATCTCTCCCCGGCCCAGGGTAAAACTCACGTCCCGAAAGGAGCGGGGATTGAGGGACGAAAGGTTCTTCACCTCCATAATCGTCTCTCCCGGCACGTTGTCCTTGGGCGGAAACCGGTGGGAAAGCTCCCGGCCCACCATGTACTTGATGATCTGGTCCGTGGTCAGTTCCCTGGCCGGGTAGGTCCCCATAAGCCGCCCGTCCCGCATAATGGAAACTTCATCGGAAATGGCAAGAATTTCTTCTATTTTGTGTGATATATAAATGACGGCCACCCCTTCGTCCCGGAGCCGCCTGATGATTTCAAAAAGCTGGGAAACCTCGTGTTCCGTCAGGGACGAGGTCGGTTCGTCCATGATAATAACCTTTGCTTTATTAGACACCGCCTTGGCTATTTCCACAGACTGGATCTTCGACGCCGAAAGTTCCCGGACCCATACGTTGGAATCTATGTCCATGTTGAGTTTTTTAAAAAGCGCCACCGAATCCTGGTACATTTTTTTATGATCAACGAATTTGAACGGCCCTATAGAATACTGAGGGTAACGCCCCAGCCAGAGGTTCTCCATAACGCTCCGCAGGGGGATGGGAAGGAGTTCCTGGTGTATCATGGAAATTCCCGCATCCAGGGCCTGCCGGGAATTCTCAAAGCGGACGGGTTTGCCGTCCAAAAGAATCTCTCCCGAATCGGGATCGTAGATGCCGAAGAGACACTTCATCAAGGTTGATTTACCCGCCCCGTTTTCGCCCATCAGGGCGTGTACCGAACCGGCGCGAATATCGATGGAAACTTTGTCCAGGGCGATCACGCCGGGAAAGGCTTTGGAAATATCTTTTATCCGAAGAGTATAGCTGCCGTTTTCCATATCAGGCTTCCTCAAGACACCCGGAATTATTCAGAAAAAGGGAGAGCCCCCCGCCGTCCAACGGGGGAAGACCCGCCCCGCAAAAGCGTCCGGGCCGTCCCGCCCGGACTTCATTGAACCGCTTTTACTGGAAATTTTTGTAATTGTCCCTGGTCACTTTCTGATAGGGAACCCAAACGTATTTGCCGTCAGTGATGGTCCAGCCGGCGCCGGAAGGATTCGCCCCGGTAGCCAGAGCGTAGGCAATATCGAACGTGGCCTTGCCCTGATTCTGGGCATCGTTCAGGACCGTCCCCAAAAGGGTGCCTTCCGCAAGGGCTTGAAGGGCGGGAGCGGTGGCGTCAACGCCGACCACGGGCAGATATTTGCCGCCGGAGAAGAAACCGGCCTTCCGCAGGGACTCGATGACCCCCAGGGCCATGTCGTCGTTGTTGCAGAATACCATTTCGATCTGATCGCCGTAACGGGCCCAGAAAGCGTCCATTTTTTCCACGGCGCGGGGGCGGTCCCACATGGCGGTGTCTTCGGCCAGAAGCTGAACCTGGATCCCTGCGGCCTGTACCGCTTTGATGGAATATTCGGTCCGCAGTTCCGCGTCCTGGTGGCCGGGTTCGCCCTTAAGCATGATGTACTGAAGCACGCCGTCGCCGTTCTTGTCGGCATCGGGATTGGCCTTCCAGTATTCGGCGGCAATTTCGCCCTGCATGGTACCGGACTCTTCGGCTTTGGCTCCGATGTAGTAGACCCTGTCCCATTTGTTCATGTCATCGGCAAAGGGTTCCCGGTTGAAGAACACTACCGGCACGTTTCCGGCCTTTGCCTTGTCGATGATAGCCCCTGCCGCGGTCCGGTCCACCGGATTGATGGCAATGGCGTTCATCTTCTTGGTGATGAACTGATCCACCTGGTCGTTCTGCGTGGGCTGGGCGTTCTGGGAATCCACCGTGGTTATCACGGCCTTGCCCTGAGCGTTGTTTTCGATGGCGTTCCGGGTATAAGACATAAAGGTATCATCAAATTTGTAGATGGCTACCCCGATGGCCGGCAGGCCGCTGCTTTGAGAACCGCCGCCTGCAAACACAGAAACACACAGAACTGCCAGCATAAGAGACAAAACAATAACTCTCTTCATACATTTCCTCCTCGTAATAGGTAAGTTAATTAATCCTATTATAGGGAATTCCTTTTGTCAATGTGAAATAACCACCCGCAGCACAAAAGTGACGGTTATGCTCCGGTTTCGGCGTATCCCGGAAAAATTGCGGGACCTGCGGCCGTCCCTTTCGGAACGTAAACGCAGCGGCCCCGGGGCGGTTCCGCGTCAGCCTTGCGGAAAAAGGCGGAATCGGTTATTTTTATAAGAGTAAGAGGCTTTCCCAAAACTTCAGTTTTTGGGAAAGCAACCGTGAAATTCGCGGTTTTGCAGGGCTGAAAGCCTGAAAAACCGCAAGAGCCTGTCCCAAAACCGTGCGCGCAGCGCACAGTCAATTAGTTTTGGGACAGGCTCATAAGGCTGTTTCCAAAACATCGGTCTTGGAACGGCCCCGGATAACAGGATTAACTACTTGGAATGGTTTCAACGTCTTCAGACAGTTTATGATGTGTTTCGTCCCATCCTGGATATTGCGATCCTGGCGTTTTTGCTTTATAAAGCCTACGAGCTTTTGATAAAAACCCAGGCCGCCCAGCTTGTCAAGGGAGCGGGATTCCTGGCTCTGGTGTACGGGGTCGCGTTTTTATTCAAACTGACCACGCTTCAGTGGATTTTAACCATGCTGGCCCCCGGCCTTTTCATCGCCATTGCCATTGTATTTCAGCCGGAACTGAGGAAGATCATCATACGCCTGGGGCAGGGAGAGTTGTTCAGGCCGGACAGTAAGCCCCGCATAGGCCAGCTTGAGGCGGTGGTTACCGCGGCGGAGATTCTGTCCCAGCAGCGGCGGGGGGCACTGGTGGTCTTTCCCCGGCGGGTCAACATCAAGAACATCGCCGATACGGGGACCAGGCTGAATGCGGAAATATCTTCCAGCCTGATAGTTACCGTTTTTGAATTCGACACCCCCCTTCATGACGGGGCCATGATCATACAGAACGGCCGTATTGTGGCGGCGGGATGCTTCCTTCCCCTGTCGGAACAGCAGGACATCAGGAAGAGTTTCGGGACCAGGCACCGGGCGTCCCTGGGGATGTCGGAACAGAGCGATGCGGTGATCCTGGTGGTTTCCGAAGAGACCGGGGCCATTTCCCTGGCCTACGACGCGAAACTCTACTACGATTTGTCCCCCATTGAGGCAACCCGTAAACTGAGGGAACTGCTGGATCGGGGCGTCCGGAGCGGCGCCGCGGCCGGAACGCCAGCGGACGGGATGGGCTCCGGCGAAGATACAGCCGATTTGCCGGCCGCGCTGCCGGATACCGCGCCGACAGAATGATGGACCGGTACAAATGATGAAAAAGAAATCTTCCTGGGACGGCAGAAAATTTCTTGCCTCGATTGCCGTAAACTGGCATGTCAAAGTCCTTTCGGTGGCTTTGGCAATCATACTCTTTGTGTTTCACCGGATGAGCCTTTTGGAAGACCGGTTTTTCGCGGCCCCGTTACGGATAGAGACAAACGGAAACATGATTCCGGCCAGTTCCTATCCCCGCATGGTCCGGATCACCCTGAGAGGCGAGCCGAACAGCATCAATCCCATACAGGAGGATGATATTGAACCGTACCTGGACCTTACCAGGTACACCGTCGAAGGAGCGTACCGGGCGCCGGTGCAGATCCGGAAAAAGGGGACCGCCCTGGGGGTCGATCCCCTGGAGATCAGCGCGGATCCCCCGGAAGTTTCGATTGAACTGGATCAAAAGATCAGCAAGTATGTCCCGTTAACCCCCAGCTTTCAGGGGTATTTGGCGGGAGGATACGAACTGGTGTCTTACACGTTGACTCCTACCCAGGTGGTGGTGGACGGCCCCCTCCGGCTTATGAGCGGCCTTTCGGAATTGTTCACCGAATTTATAGAACTTGACGGAAGAAGCGATGATTTTACCGCCACAGTGCGGATCATGAACCGGGATCCCCTTCTGGTCGTCCGGGGAGACGGGATAACCGAATTCCGGGGCATGGTCAGAAAATTCATCGTGATACGGAATTTCGAAAACTTACCTATAAGGATTCGCGGTCTTGACGAAGATTTTGAGGGGACGCTGGTAGTGGAAACCGGGAGCATACGCCTTGAGGGACCTCAAAGCGAGATTGAGTCCTTTGAACCGGGGACGGGTACATTGTACCTGGATTGTTCCCGGATCACGGAAAGCGGCGAATATTCCCTGCCGGTTTTGGCGGACATCCCTCCGTCGTTCACCCTGATCCGAAGCGAGCCTTCATACGTGATTGTCAGGGCCGGCCCCCGGAACGGCAACGACAACGGGATTGAATAGGGGAACGATGGGCATGATAGTCGGCGTAGGTGTGGATGTGGTTCATGTTGCCCGGTTAAAGCGGTGGCTCAAGATACCGGGTCTGCCCGAACGGTATTTTCATCCCGAAGAACTTGCTTCGGCTCTTGTCAAGGGTGCCGGGACGGAACTGTCCCTGGCGGCCCGGTTTGCCGCGAAGGAGGCCTTCGGCAAGGCCCTGGGGACGGGGCTTGCGGGGATAGCGCTAAAAGACATAATGGTAGTAAACCGGCATAACGGCAGGCCCGAAGTCGGGGTTTTCGGGACCGCCCTTGCGGCCCTGCAAAAATGCGGGGCCAACAGGATTCATGTCTCTCTGACCCATGAACGGGACAACGCCATAGCTATGATCGTGCTTGAAGCGCTTTAGGAGCTGCCGGAAACGAACGGAAATGAAATAGAACCGGAGTTTTAGATGCATGGGGAAGAACGGGAATTAAAGCTGTCTTTTATGTCGAAAGAGCAGTATATCTGTCCGGTCTGCGAAACCGCTTTCCGCCGGGAAGAACTCCTTTCGGGCAGCGGCAGACTTATTGCCGGGGAGCTTACCGACGAGCTGCACCGCCTTTACCAGCCTTCCGCAAAATACGGGGAGGTTTACCCCCTGGCATACGTGGCGATCGTATGTCCTGAATGTTGGTTTGCCTCCATGGAAAAAGATTTTTCCGACCTTCCCAGGGCTGCTAAAGCGCATGTCCAGCAGGATCAGGAAAAGCGCGTGTCCGATGTGCAGCGAATCTTTCCCAATGTCGATTTCCATGAACAGCGGAATCTTATCAGCGGGGCGGCGTCTTTATACCTTGTGGTCCGCTGTTACGATTTTTACCCCAAAGAATTTTCCCCCACGATTAAACAGGGTATCGCGGCCCTGCGGACCGGGTGGCTTTTGGACGACATGAATAAAAAGTATCCCGGCCAGCATTTTGACTGGGCTGCCCTGCTTTTCAAAAAAAAAGCGCAGTTTTTCTATTCGGAAGCATTGCAGCGGGAACAGAGGGGCGCAGAAACCCTGTCGGCCGTCAAACTATTCGGCCCGGATACGGATAAGAATTATGCGTATGAAGGAGCGCTCTACCTTTCCGGCCTCCTCAAGCTCAAGTACGGCGTCCGGGAAGACGCGGAACAGTGGCGCGCGTCCCTGGGGGACGTAAAACGTACCATCGCGAAAATATTCGGGCTTGGAAAGTCTTCCAAGAGCAAGCCGGGTCCCCTCCTGGAACACGCGCGGCATCTTTACGACAGTATCGGTAAAGAACTGAACGAGACCGATGAATGACGACCGGGAGGTAAAGCGGAACATCAGGCTTCTCGTAGCCTATGACGGCGCCGGGTTTTCCGGCTGGCAGCGGCAGGGTTCCCGGGGAAAGGCCGGGCCCGGATTCCGCGACACGTCTACGGTTCAGGGGGTCATCGAGGCCGCTTTGGAACGGCTTCACAAGGAGCCCGTAACCCTTACCGGTTCCGGCCGCACCGACGCGGGGGTCCACGCCACAGGCCAGGTTGCCAACTTCTACACCGGCATTCGGAGTATGGAAGCCCGCCGCTTTGTTCCGGCCCTTAACAGCCTCCTCCCCCCGGAGGTCCGCGTCCTGGAAGGGCGGGAAACCCGCGAGGATTTCCATGCCCGTTTTGACGCCAAATCCCGAACATACCAGTACCGCTTCATTGCGGGCCGTCCCCCGTTTCCCCATGAAACGCGGTACGCCCTGCCGGTTCGTCGTCATCTCCGGATCTCCCTTCTCAATGACTATGCCCGCTTCCTGAGGGGAGAAACAGACTGTTCGGTCTTTGCCAGCCCCCAGGATCCGAGCAAGTCACGGAGCCGCCGCATCACCCAGGCATGGTTTTTTACCCAGGGGGACATCCTGGTGTTCGAGATAAGCGCCAACGCCTTCCTCTGGAAGATGGTCCGCTCCATAGCGGGAACCCTGCTTTACTGCGAGGAACGAGGGCTTCCCCCCGGAGAAGTGGCGGACCTTATCCGTTCCGGCGACCGGAGCCGCGCCGGTCCCACCCTGCCGCCCCAGGGGCTTTTTCTTCGCCGGGTGGATTATTACCGGGACTGACCGCCTTTCTAAAACGGGCCACATACATGGGGCCCATGCCGTCCGCCGTGTCCGGGAGGATACGGCGGCCGTGGGCGGTTTTTTCCCCTTCCGGAAAGTCCGGCGCGTCGGGGATCAGGGCGTTCCCGTATTTTTCCCGGAGCCGGGAAACGACCCCGTCGTTCTCGCCGGGGGAGAGGGCGCAGGTGACGTAGACCAGGGAACCGCCGGGACGAAGGAGCAGGAATGCCGCCGAGAGGAGGGCCCACTGCCGTTTTGCAAGGAACCGGGGGCGGGCGCTCGTCCATTGGGCCAGGGCCGCCGGGCTTTGGAGTACATGGGCTTCGCTTGAGCAGGGAACGTCCAGGAGCACGGCGTCAAACCGCCCGCGTTCGCTCTTTTTCCCCGCAAGGGCCGCGGCGTCAAAGCCGGAAACCCGTACCCGCTCCCGGAGGGCGGAGTCCAAATGGCCGTCCAGAACCTTCGCCAGCCGGCGCCGCCTTTCGCCCGAAAACTCGTTGGACAAAAGACGGGTTTCCCCGCTCATGTTGGAGGCTATCACCAGGGACTTGCCACCGGGCGCGGCGCAGGCATCCAGGATGAGGCCCTCCTCCGGGAGGCGGAGAGACAGGGCCGCCAGGACGGAAGCGCGGTCAAGGAAGTAAGGCGCGGAGAGAAGGGCGGTGCGACCGCCGGCATACGGAACGGCCCCGGCTCGTTTCAGGAGACTTTGCCGCAGAGATGTCCACCGGTCCCCGAAACAGGAACGGTAGTATTCTTCAAAGGATTCATTCAAAAAAGCCATTAAAGACAGGGCATTAATTTTTTTCTTTATTTATTTTGATTAGCATGGATCAGGGCTTTCATTCTTTCCAGGGTTACGTCCGAAAGAATGTGTTCCATTTTGCAGGCATCCTTTTCGGCCGTTTCAGCATCCACGCCCACCACATCCCGGAGAAAAGCGGTCAGGAAATGATGACGCCCGCGAATCTCCGCAGCCCGCTCTATCCCCTTCTGGGTCAGGGTAACGCTGCGGTACCGCTCGTGCTTAAGCATCCCCTGTGATTCCAGAATTTTAAGGGCGGTCAGCACCGAAGGCTTGGACACTCCCAAACGGGAAGCAATATCGGTCACCCGGACTTCTCCATCATCAGAGAGAAAGCTAATCATCTCAAGGTAATCTTCCAAAGATTGAGTCATATCCTATAATTTTGCAAGATTTTACCGGCCTTGTCAATGTTTGAATCCGTACCATCAGCAGTTTTACATTTAGCCATCGGGCTCATCTTCTATGGTCACAAAGCCGATAAAGTCCTCCCAGGTTTGAAACAGATACCGGCTGAATATCATCCGTAACCCCGCGAAAAACTCAT
>JAIRSL010000133.1 GCA_031255475.1 Treponema sp. | reverse complement strand
CCCGCCGGGTCTATCCGTTCCCCAAAGCGGTCAAGGTCAAAGGTGGAAAGCGTCCAGGCCAGACCCGCCGCTTCGCCCTCAGCCGCCAGCCGGAACGGCACGGAGGCGATCAACTCCACACCGGCCTTGACCGCCTGCGGCCCCGCCGCTTCTTTCTTCACCCCCAGGAAATCCAGCAGCATAACGGAATTATCCGCCCGGAATTCCCCGTTCTTATTCCTCACGATCATGGTTCCCCTCCCCCAACTCATCCAGGCTTATTATCCCCCGGGACAGCGCGTACCGCAAAAGCGCCCCGTAACGGTTGCCGCCGCACTTCTTGTAGACATGGTTCTTGTGGGTCTTCACCGTGGCAGGCTCAATCCCCAGCAGTCCGGCTATCTCCCGTATGGAACCGCCTTTCACACTGTGCCGGATAATCTCCGCCTCCCGCCCCGTAACGTTCCCCCGGTATTCGGGAAAGTTCTCATCCTCCAGAACCTCCGCCACGCCGGCGGGATAAAACGGCCTGCCGGACAAGATCCCTCCAATCCGTTCCCGCAATTCCCGCTCCCCCGTATCCCGGAGACTCATAAAACTGTCCGCCCCGGCGGCGACGAACCGCGCCGCCGCCGCCGGCATGACAAACCCCACCGTCCATACCGCCACCCGCAACGCCCGGTTCCGCCGGGTAAGCCAGTAGATAAAATCTTCCGTCCCCAGCCCGTCAAAGCTGTTTTCCATGAAGACCATCCGGGGCCCCGGTTTCTCCAAACCGGCGAGCAATTCCAGTTCGCCGGTATAAACGCTTACCGCCCGGCTGTCCGCCGGCAACAGATTCCGTACCATGTCCGCCAGAAACGGCGAGCCGGTAGCAATGCCAATGCCGTTATTCATAATGTTACTCCTCGTCACGGTTTCCCTTGGTATCAACCGGAAGCAGGTTTTTGGGCCGGTACCACCTGTCGCCCCAGGGCTTCGGGTCCTTGCCCCGTTCCCTCAGCACGTCATTGATAGTCTTCAAGCCCGCGTTGATCTCCGCAATGTCCCGGCTGCTCTGCGCGTCTTCGCTCTCCTGCAGTTCCGGTATGTCCCGCAAATCAAACAAACCCGCCTCCCGTAACCCCAGCCTCGAAAAAAACTGGGTCTCAACTATCTGTTCAAAGTTCTTCAACAGCGGAACCAGGGTGTATTTCCAGAAAGCGGCGTGCTGCTCCCCCGTGTCCTTGCCGGACAAGGCCGTGGACTTATCACTGATGTTCGCCACCCGAGGAGGGATGCCGTACTTCGCCAATACCGTATACAGGTTCCACCGTTTCAGTTCAAAGAGCTTCACCACCTCCGGAGTAAAACTTAATGGCTTAAACTCTGTCCCTTTCCCCAATACGGCTATCCTGCGGTTTGCGCGTACCGCGCCGTACTTACTCTCCCACCTCCTCTCCAGTGCCTCCGCCTTCTCCGGGCGGATGCTTTGGTCGGTCTTCAAAATGCCCTGAGGGACGGCATTGTTTTTGAGTAACTGCGAATTCGCTTTGTTCGCGTAGTAATCCAGTTCCAACGCCAGGGCCGCCAGTGGGTTCACCCCCCGCGCCGGGTTCCAGGGATTCCAGTCCCTGAAATGTACCAGCTCATCCTGAAGGATGGACATCAGCCCGGCATCGGTCCGGTAAAACCACCTGCGGGTAACAAAACTGTCAATAGCATGCGGTAACGGTTCCTCGTTCCGCATCCGGCGGGGGTCGAGGATATAGATGCGTTTCGGAATACCGGCGGAATACCCAGGCCCGAACCACCAGAAGGCTTCTCCTTCCAGATGCCACCAGGCCGAGGTTTCTTTCCACAAATCGTAGCGGCTCGTCGTTTCGTTAGGCCGTCTGAACAATTCGAAAAGGGGTCCGCCGGTAATTTCATTACCGTCTTTGACGAGCATAAAATGAGCCCGTGCGGTATTCCGAATTAAAATACCGACCGCGATGTTTACCCATGCGTTGAGGAGATAGCTGTCACCTGGCCGGTGAGTATTCCCAAAAACATCCGCTTCGTCAAATACCGACGTATGGTCGCGGCCCCCGTTTTTTTCCTTAATTTTGTGCGGTATGGCGTCCGGTTTCTGCGAAAAAATTGTAAAAAAATTTTGAAAAAAATTCATGGCAACCCTGCTTTACTGCCGCCTGACAACGGCGATGTTTCATTAATTATGAAATATGGTTTCGTATGAAGACTGCTTCATACCGCAATAATTCCCTGCTGGACATCGGAAAAGACGGCGTAGCGCATGGCATCCATGTAATGATCGTTGACATTGACAATCTCCCCTCCCTCGTCCCGGCAATAGTCCCAAATCTCCGACAACACCCCCGAACAGACCGAACAAACGAAGAATTGCCTCCGTTCAATTTTGGCGTTGATGTAATCGATCCCCGCCTCCACGCTGTTGTTAGCCTTCACACCGTTGGTAATTTCCTGTATTCGCTCCCCTCCGGCGGGATCGCAAAACACCGGAAAGCTTTCATAATTTCCGTTTTCTCCAAACCATCCCCGCGCTTCCAGTTCGGCATTGAATGACTTAGTGGTCATGTTGTAGGAACCGTAATCGGCCAAGACATAAATACGGTCTCCCGCTATCCCGATCTTCACGTTGGTAATGTTAAGCCCGAAGTCCTGTCCGGCGGTGTAGCGGTCAAAGCGTTCCGGTAATTCGTCAGGCTTCACGATCATCGATTCGTCAAAGCGGTCGTAAATCACACCTTCCGCTTTTACCCACAGGCCGTCTCTGAACCGCGCCCGCTGTTTCTCCGGCAAAGCGTCAAGAATGTCGGAGATGTAATCGTCTGGCAGGTGGTCCCGGTTATCCTCCGGGTTCAACATCATGGACCGATACAGTTCCGGTTTCTCTAAGGCTTCTCCAGAGAGAAAGGCTTTTTTAAGCACAAAGATTTTATAGGCCCAATGTAAAGGGCTTCCCGGATT
>JAIRSL010000120.1 GCA_031255475.1 Treponema sp. | reverse complement strand
GTAAACAGGAGATGGGAGACGGCGGTGGCGTTCCCCACCCCCTTTACTTCCACCCGTCCGGAAATAGTCTCCATGTTCATCTCCCCGTCCAGGTCGCGGGTTTCGATACGGAAATGGTGTGTTGAGAATTCCCAAAGGTCGAAGCGGAGACGGATGACCACCGAAAGCTGCGGATGGACACAGGGGAAATTCCGGGAAATTATCGTGTCGAATGTCCCCACGATGGTGAGTTTGCCGCCGTTTTCCTGGGCAAAATCACAAAAGGTAAAAAGTTCTGTTTTCATTAATGCCTCATATATTTATCGAAAAAAATTTCGATTCGTCTTTCATACTCAGCCGGATCACTGTCGTAAGCGCCCGCATGAGCCGCGCCGGGAACGGCGTAAAGCTCCTTCTCCGCCGCGCAGGCGTCGTACAGGCGGAGAACCATTTCGAAGGGGACAAAGTCGTCCGCTTCCCCATGGATGAAAAGGGTCGGGGTTTTGGATTTTTTCACCTGTTCCAGGGGGGAAACCTCCTGGAAGCTGTAGCCTGCCCGTTTTTTGGTAAGCCGGCTCAGGGCTTTGAGGATAAAAGCGCCCCCGTAACCGTAGCGGAGTCTTTGCTGCCATACCATCTCTTCCATCAGGGAAGCGTAGCCGCAGTCCTCCACGATTGCCTTTATCTCCCCGCCCAAGTCCTCGCCGCTTGCTGCCAGTACCGTGGCCCCGCCCATGGACAGGCCGAAAAGGACTATTCTTACAGCGGCCTCCGGCGCGGCTCCCTCTCCGGCTTTTGCCCGCCCTTTCACCCAGTCCGCCCAGCGGAGTATATCCAGGCGCTCGTGCCAGCCAAAACCCGTATAATCCCCTTCGGAAAGGCCGTAACCCCTCGCGTCGGGAAGAAGCACGTTCATGCCGAAACGGTCGTGGAACATCCGGGCAAAACCGGCAAGCTGTTTCCCTTCCCCCCCGTAACCGTGGGCCAGAATAGCCGTATCCCGGCTGGTCCCGGAGGCGGCATAGCAGGCGTGAAGTCTTAAACCGTCGTGGGAGCAGATGAAAACATCCTCGTGGTTTTGGGTATCCAGCCAGTTCTCCCCTGCGGCAGGCTGCCCAAGAGCTTCCGCCCCGGCAGGGGGGGATGTACGCTTAATCAAAGTACGGTAAAAGTGGCGGGGAAGGTAAAGTAAAAAGCCTCCAGCAAGCAGAACTAGGACAAGAAAGACCGAAACGGCAAGAATCAAGCGATCAATTCCCCTCGGCAAAATCCGAAACTTCCGCGGCGTCCTCCAAGGTGGAGTAACAGACCACCCGGTTACGCCCGGTATGTTTGGCCCGGTAAAGGGCTATATCCGCGTGCCGGATCAGGATGTCTATATATCTGCTGTTGTCCGGGTCTATGGCCAGATCCGCCATGGCAACGCCGAAACTTGCGGTAATGGTAACCGGGCCGTCTTCAAGATTCACGGGGTTGTTCATCAGAATCTCCCGGGCCCGTTCGGCAATGGCCATGCCCGTGTTCAGATCCGCCCGGTTGAAGAAGAAGGCAAACTCCTCTCCCCCGTAACGGCCCATAAAATCGTTCTTCCGCAATACCCGGGAGACCACCGCTACCACATGCCGCAGGGTCTCATCCCCCGCCTGGTGGCCCCAGGTGTCGTTGAATTTTCTGAAAAAATCAATGTCCATCATGATGATGCCGCAGAGTATTCCCTGGCTAATGGCGGCCTTAAGCTCCCGGCTTGCCCGGTTCATAAAGGCGCCCCGGTTCATCGCCCCGGTAAGGGAATCGTGGCTCGCCATGTACCGGAAACGGAATTCCCGCTCCTGCAGGGCCTCTACCGAAGAATTCCGCTGGTCTATCTCGTTGCGGAGGGTTTCCCCCAGTTCACGCAGGGCCTTGACTTCCCGGTGAATATCGGAAACAAAGGGTATCTCCGTAAGTTTTTCGTCAAGTTCCGGAATTTCTGGGTCTTTGAGTAGCTTCCAAATGTGTTCTAAAGCCGTATACTCTTTTGGGGATAACTTGGGGGAAAGACTCTTCCCCATGTCCCTTTCTTCCATGTTTTTGTCCTGTCAGATCTATAGAATACCAGATTATTCCGCCTTGCGGGAAGGGGCCTATACGGATACTATGGGGGAATGATCGATTTTGTTCACCTCCATGTTCATTCGGATTTTTCCCTTCAGGATGCCGCGGTTTCGGTAATGAGCCTCGCGGATAAAGCGGAAAAGCTGGGGATGAAGTACCTGGCCCTGACGGATCACGGCAATATGTTCGGGGCCATGGAATTCCTGGCCGCCTGTGAGGAAACCGTCAACGCCGAGGGCCGGCACGAAGGGCGTAAAAACCCGGTGCAGCCCATTATCGGCTGCGAAGTCTACGTTTCCCCTGGTTCCCGGTTTGACAAAAAGGGGGCCGAAAGCGACAACAAGTACTACCACCTGGTTCTCCTGGCCGCCAGCCAGCAGGGCTACCTCAACCTGGTCAAACTCTGTTCCTTTGCCTACACCGAGGGCTTCTACTACCGGCCCCGGGTTGACGAGGAACTCCTCGCCCGGTACCACGAGGGGCTCATCGCCCTTTCCGCCTGCGTATCCGGGGAGATCCCCAGGCTTATCCAGGCAGGCAGGATTGAGGATGCGGAGGCCAAGGCTCTCC
>JAIRSL010000055.1 GCA_031255475.1 Treponema sp. | reverse complement strand
TAATAGCCGTGCCCGATGTGGTTACCTGGATGTCATCGCTAAAATCTATCGATGTGGTAAGGATCCTCAGCGACACGCCGCCGTGGATAAAGGAGGTGATCGAAAGTGTATAATCAAAGGTACTGCCGTCCGCCCCCGTTACGGTAAAAACCGCCCTGTTGTCAGTGTCAAGACTAAGCGGCTCGCCCGATGCCGGACTGACCGTCGCGCCGGGGGAAACGGTAATGTCCGTTATATAGGGGCTGTCGAAATCCCAGGGAAATTGAAGCCAATAATTACCGGTTTCATCAAGAAAAATAATTTCTCCGTCCCGGGAAATTTCCGATGCCGTATACCGTGTATCGCCGTTTATCAGACTGAAACTGAGTATCTTTTTTTCGGCAATACGTACCCGCAGCGTGTACGTTGTCTGGGTGTCGTTTTCAGCGGTAACGGTGTAGGAATACGGCGTATCGTGGTAAAAGTATCCGCTCTCCCCGGAAGCGGGGCTTACCGTCGCCCCCTCCGAAACGGTGATGGCCGTTGTCCCGTAAAAAGAGGAACTGCCCGAATTCGCGGGAAGCGTCAGCGTAATGGTCTTCGCCTCCTCGTCAATAGCCGCGTCCACGCCTTCTATTGAAAAGGCCATGATCGCCTTGCCGTCCCGCCGCGTATCGGGCATAAGGGTTACCGTTACGGTGTATTGCTCCGTTGTCCCGTTCTCCGCGGTTACCGTGTAGGTTTGCGGGGAAGAAAAGTCACAGGAATCCCCCGAAGCAGGATACACCGACGCTCCCGGAGAAACGCTTATCACCGGCGTAAGGTCGGAGACGCCGGTCCCGAAAGGCAGGGTTACGGCGATGGTTTTGGCGTTTTCATCGATGACCGCGTCCGCGCCGTCTATCGAAAAGGCGGTGATCGTCTTGGCGTTGCTTTGGCCGCCGGGATTGTCAGGTTCGTTGGGATCATCGGGTTCGTTAGGATCACCGGGCTCGTTGATACCGCCGGGCTCATCGGGGCCGTTAATACCACCGGAATCGCCGGGGCCGTTGAAAATGTCGGAACAGGCGGTAAAGGACAGTACGATGCAAGAGAGAACCGCGACCAACAGTAACGTGACACAGTAAGCGGACTGTTTATGCATAGAGGACTCCTTATGAAAAATATGCCGGCTCGATGGAGAAAATTTATCAGGAAATGCCAAATACTCAGAAAATGTGCGCGCGCGGGGGTAAATGTTATTGATGTATTTTTATTCACAAACTTTAGATAAAAATGCAATATAAAGCGGTTTTCATCTCCAATTTTGAATATCCATGCAGAAAAATTCAAAGAACCGGATTTTTGACACAGCCGGCGGGGTCGCCTGTTTAGCCGCGGCATAGCGCTGTCAAGGACATTTTTCACAGTTCTTCCCCTTCAATAGACGGGCGGATACTGTTAAAAAATATACCCCATACAAAAAGATTGCAATACCCGGATCCTGCCCGCGGTATTGTTACCGGTTTTATTAAGGAATAGTATATGGCAAGAATTAGACAACGCGGCGTACGTATTGACCATGCCGGAGCCGGTAAGGTATATTTAAATATTACCGGGCCGTAGGATAGTGGCTAATCCGTCTGCTTCGGGAGTAGAAGATCGGCGGTTCAAATCCGCCCGGCCCGATCCGCCCCCTTCAAAAAGGGGGCTTTTTATTTGTGGCGGGGTATCTTCAGCCGCTGGTATCCAGGCATGATTGTAACAGCGGGTAAAGTATAGTATGCTGGAAGGCATAGAAACCAAAATGGAAGGAATCTATGTCGCAAAAGAAATACAAGGTAACGCTGACACAGGATGAAGAAAAGCTGCTTCATGACATCACGGATCGGGGGAAACATAGCGCCCAAAAACGGAAGCGGGCACAGGCATTGCTCCTTGCCAATGAAGGCCGCACCGATGAAGTGATAGCGGACCGGGCAGGGATGCATCGCCGGGCGGTAGAAGACTTACGGCGGCGGTTCGTGGAGGACGGGTTTGAGACTGTCCTTGCGGGGAAAGCCCGTGGGCACAGGCCGCGCGCCCTGCACGAGGCGGACGAGGCACGGCTTATCGCCCTGGTATGCGGACCGCCACCGGAGGGGCGTATCCGGTGGACCGTGCGGTCATTAGCGGCTGCGTGGGTCAGCCTTGAACATACGGGCACGAAGACCGTGTCCCGGGAGACGATCCGGCGGGTGTTAAAAAAAACGAGCGTAAACCCCGGCAGGGCCGGGAATGGGGCATGCCCCCGGAAGGGAGGGGAGTTCGTAGGCCGTATGGAAGATGTGCGGGATGGTTACACGGAGGAACGGGACGAAACGCGGCCTTAGCCGGTCTGTCCCGTCCGCCGCCACTTTTCGATCCGGTCAAAAGCGGCGTTGATCCGGGCGGATTTTTCGGTGGCCTTCTTCATGTTTCCGGCGTGGCCCGCGTGGCGATCAGGGTGATGCAGTTTTAGGAGTTTTTTATACGCCGCCTTGCATTCCTCCTCGGAGGCCCCCGGCAAAAGGCCCAGTTCCGCGAAATCCGGCTTCAGACTTTCGGGAACCCGCATACCGCCGGACCGGCCGTTGCCGGCGTTTTCCCGATACGACCTTCCTGGTCCCCGGCTCTCCGGACCGGCCGCGTCCTGCCGGAAGGACTTCTCCCTGTTCAGAAATTCATCCAGTTCTTCAAAGGCTGCTTCCAGATCGGGATCGCCGCGCCGTTCTTTCCGGAAACCGGGAGTTTCTTCATGACCCCTGCCGAAGACGCGGCCTTCTTCGTCATTCAGATAGCTTTTCAATACCTCCCCAAGGCGGTCAAAAATCCCCATGTCAAGGAGTGTACTCCATTACAATCCCTGTGGTATAGTCTTAGCCGGATATGAAAATATGCGGGGCCTTAAACTCCCAAGGGCCGCGTTTTTTCCAGAGGAGGCGTCATGAAAATTATCAGAAAAACCTTCGGAGTTCTGTCATCGGGAAAGAAAGTTTACCTTTATATTTTGAAGGCCGGGGATATGTCCCTGAGCGTCACCACGTTCGGGGCTCACTGGGTTTCCCTTTTCGCGCCGTCCCGGAGCGGCCGGAAGGACGATCTTCTTCTGGGCTATTCTACCCTGGAGGGCTATACCCATAACAAGCCTTACATAGGGGCCACCATAGGCCGGTTCGGGAACCGCATCGGCGGCGCGGCTTTTTCCCTGGAGGGCAGAAACTACAGCCTTTACAGGAACGACGGGCCCCATTCCCTTCACGGCGGGCGGCGGGGGTTCGACAAGCTCCTCTGGAAGGCGGAGTCCTACGAAGAAAAGGGCGGGGTCTTCGTCCGGTTTGAGCTTGTAAGCCCTGACGGAGACGAAGGTTATCCCGGAACCCTCAAGGCCGCGGTCAGTTACGGCCTCACTAAGTCCAACGAGATTATCGCCGACTATCAGGCCGAAGTAGACGCTTCCTGCCCGGTGAACCTTACGAACCACGCATACTTCAATCTGGCGGGAGAGGGCGCGGGAGACATTCTTTCCCATCATGCGCGTATCCACGCCTCTTCTTATGTGGCGGTGGACGAAAGCCTTATCCCCACGGGTGTTTTTGTCCCGGTCCAAAACACCCCGTTTGATTTCAGGACCACCAAACCCGTGGGCCGGGATATGGCCGCCGCCGGGGGAGGGTATGATCACTGTTTTGCGGTGGACGGCGAGAGCGGGACCCTCCGTCCCTGCGCCGAGGTTTCAGAGCCCCTTTCCGGCCGGATTATGCGGGTTTTTACCACCCAACCGGGCGTCCAGTTCTACACGGGCAACTTCCTGGACGGCGTTACCGGCAAGGCCGGTTCGGTGTACGGTAAGCACGCAGGTTTCTGTCTGGAAACCCAGCATTTTCCGGATTCCCCGAACAGGAAAGAATTCCCTCAGACGATCTTCGGCCCCGGCCGGGATTACCACGAAAAAGCTCTCTTTTCTTTTGACTGGCGGTAACAAGGCAGGATACACGCATAGTATGAACCTTTGGTTCCTATGCGTGTATCCTGACCGCTGTTAAGGTACGCTTGCGCTCCTCTAAGGAATTCTGTTACAGTTTCATAACGAGCCTTTCTTTCTTTCGTTTGGTTACAACATTATCTTGCAAGGCGTCTTTCGGTTTTTCTGCTGTAATTCTGTTGTAGTAAGGAGTTTATTATGAAGATTGGGAGCAAACTCATCGTTATGATCATAGCGGTGGCTGTTGTTGGAATCAGCGTTCTTTTAACAACGGTTTTATTAATTGCCCGAAGGCAGACCACGTCGCTGGTTTTCAGCGAGTCGAATCACCTGGCGGAAAAAGAAGCTGCCGAGATTTCGGTATGGATGGAGGCCCACTTCAGCATAGCCCGGTCCCTGGCGCAATTAATGGAAGGGTTTGAGCAATTCGAGGTTTCCCAGAGGCGTTCCCTCTTTAATACGCTGCTCAGACAGACAGTCGCGGAAAACCCGGATCTGGTCGCCGCCTGGACCATCTGGGAACCCAACGTCCTGGACGGCATGGACGCCGAATATGCCAATACCGAGGGAACGGACGCCAGCGGCAGGTTCATCCCCACCTGGTCCCGGACCGATAGCGGGGGGACCAGGGTACAGGTTTCTCAAGGGTATGATGCCGCCAACGCGGAATTTTATGTCCCCGCCATGCGGACCGGAAACGAAGTCGTGACGGAGCCTTTTTTTTATA
>JAIRSL010000328.1 GCA_031255475.1 Treponema sp. | reverse complement strand
GTACCGTCCCGGCGGGTGACTAACGATGATTTGGCCGCAAAGCTGGATACCGGCGATGAATGGATTCGTTCCCACACGGGGATAGGCGCCAGGCATATTGCCGGTGACGGAATCGCGGCAAGCGATTTGGCCCTGGAGGCGGCCCGGAACGCCCTGACCCAGGCGGTCGAAAACCGCCTTGTCCCGGAAACATCGGTGAACGGCCTGGCGGAGACGCTGGACCTTATTGTCCTGGGGACTTCCACGCCGGATTACCATGTCTGCCCCGCCGTTGCCTGCATAGTCCAGGAGGGGCTGGGGGCTTCCCGGGCGGCGGCCATGGACATCGGCGCGGGATGCAGCGGCTTTGTCTATGGCCTTGAGACTGCGGCGGGCCTTCTGGAATTTCACGGCGGGCGGAAGCGGGCCCTGGTTATAGGGGCGGAAGTGCTGTCCCGGTTCATGGACTGGAACGACCGGTCAACCTGCGTTCTTTTCGGGGACGGCGCGGGAGCCGTCCTTATCGAAAAAACCAAAGCCTCCAGGGAAGGGCCGGGAAAACGGGGCATACTCAGGACCATCCTGGGTTCCGACGGCTCCGGGGCGGATTATCTCATGGTCCGTAAAGGCGGGTCCCGAAACGCCTACCGCGCCGGGGACATTGTGGATGTGCCGCCCCATGTAGAGATGAACGGCCGTGCGGTGTACAACTTTGCCGTCAAAAAGGTAAGCGAGACCATAGTACAGCTTTTATCGGAAGAAAACATTACAATAGACGATCTGGGCCGGATCGTGCCTCATCAGGCAAACGCCCGGATCATTCAGGCCGCGGCAAAGCGGCTGGGTATACCGGAAGGGAAATTCTTCATGAACATAGAAGAATACGCCAATACTTCCGCGGCTTCCATCCCGCTGGCTCTGGACGAACTCAACAGAAGCGGAGGGATCGCCCGCGGAGACATGATCCTGATAGCGGGATTCGGAGCGGGATTAACGTATGGAGGAGGTTTAATTGTATGGTAGATCGCGACATGAACGCCGTATTCGCTGACGGTATGTTCGCAAACGCGGCGTTTCTTTTTCCCGGCCAGGGCGCCCAGTACCCCGGAATGGGCCTGGATCTCCTGGACTCGAAAGGGGTAAAAACCCTCTTTACCCTTGCCTCGGAGGTCATGGGGCAGGACATGGAGGCCCTTATCCGGGATTCCGACGGGGAAACCCTTAAAAGAAGCGATATTGCCCAGCCCGCCATTACCTTGGCGAACCTGGCCGCCGCGGCCGGGCTTGGGGAACGGGGTATAGTTCCCCGGCTTTGCGCGGGTTTCAGCCTGGGGGAATACGCCGCCCTGGTCTGCGCCGGGGTCATCACCCCGGAAGACTGCTTCCGCCTGGTGAAAGAGCGGGGCCGGGCCATGCAGGACGTGGCGGACCGGATCAGGATGGAAGCCGGGGGACAGGACGGCGGTAAGGCACCCGGCATGGCCGCGGTTGTCGGCCTGGCCCCGGACCGGGTGGAAGCCCTGATCGCCGGGTGGAAGATAGAGGGCCTTTACGGGGCCAACTTCAATTCCCCTAAACAGACGGTGGTTTCCGGTTCCGCCGGGGCTTTGGAAGAAGCCGCCCGCAGGTTCAAGGAAGCCGGCGCCCGGCGCGTCCTTCCCCTGGCGGTGGCCGGGCCTTTCCACTCACCCCTTATGGCCGGCGCGGCGGCGGCCTTCGCCCCGGCTCTGGAGGCAACGGTCTTTAAAGATCCGGTTATTCCCTGCTATTCCAATGTTTCAGGCGGCCTGGTGGGTTCCGGGGCGGAGGCCAAAGCCCTGGCCCTGCGGCAGATAACCGAACCGGTCCGCTGGACCGCCGAAGAAGCGGCCGTCGCGTCCCGGGGAGATGTGGAAGCGGTCCTGGAAACCGGTCCCGGCAAGGCGCTCCAGGGTTTCTGGCGGGATGCCGGAAGCGGCATCCCCTGTTACGCGGCGGGTACCCGGGAAGAAATCGAAGCCCTGGCGGGGGGTTTTTAAGGGGTTTACCCCTTAGGCGGAGGGGTAGGCCGGGACCGTGGCCCGGCCGTAGGGGGGGTCTCCCCCCTTCCAATTCATGCTGTTAGAGGAGGATCAATGCGGTTGGCGGATAAGAAGGCGCTGGTTACCGGAGCTTCACGGGGGATTGGGAAGGCCATAGCGGAACGGTTTATCGACGAAGGGGCGGAGGTCTGGGGAATAGGAACCGGGGAGCCTGAGGATTTGGCCGCCCGTGTGAGCCGGGCACAGGGCAGATTCCACTGGGTTACCGCGGATCTGGGTAATCTGGCCGCCCTGGAGGGGATTATTGACGGGGCCGTCAAAGAGGCGGACGGGTTTGACATCCTGGTGAATAACGCGGGGATCACCAGGGACAATCTTTCCTTCAGGATGACCCTGGAAGATTTTCAGAAGGTTCTGGACGTGAACCTGACCGCCGCTTTTCTGACGGCCCGCGCGGCCGGGCGGAACATGATAGGCCGGCGGCGGGGCGTCATCATCAACATGTCCAGCGTGGCCGGCGTCCATGGAAACGGCGGGCAGGCGAACTATGCCGCCAGCAAGGCGGGTCTTATAGGGCTGACCAAAAGCCTGGCCCGGGAGCTTGCCGGGCGGGGAGTGCGGGTCAACGCTATAGCGCCGGGTTTTATCGTCTCGGACATGACGCGCGCCCTGGGCGAAGAAGCCTCGGCAAAGATGACGGCGGCCATTCCCTTAAAACGGCCGGGAACGCCGGAGGATGTGGCGGAGGCGGCCTTGTTTCTGGCTTCCGACGGCGCGTCCTATATCACCGGCCAGGTCCTGAGCGTGGACGGCGGAATGTTTATCTAAAGGGAGTTACATGAAGAAGAAGGTAGTCGTAACCGGCATGGGGGTTGTATGTCCCATAGGGAATTCCGTGGAGGAATTCAAGGCGGCCCTAATAGCCGGAAAAAGCGGTATAACGCGGATCACCCGGTTTGATCCCGAAGGGTTTGAATCGCAAATTGCCGGGGAAGTTAAAAATTTCGACCCCGCCGCTTGGATGGATAA
>JAIRSL010000318.1 GCA_031255475.1 Treponema sp. | reverse complement strand
AACCCGCTGTTTTGAAAACCGCACACGATGGGAAACAGTATACCGGCGATCCGTGGAAACCCGGTTTTCCCTCAGAATTGAGAACTCTTATGGGATTACCGGAGATGAAACATTATGCGCAATAAAAACTGAGATTTTTGGCAAAATAACGGAAGACCGCTATACGTGGCGGCCCTGAAAAATAGTTGACAAAAATATTTGAATATGATAAAATAAACTTTCCGGAGGATTTTATGTATAATTTTGATAATAAAAAAGAAAATTTGGTAAAAATGCTGTCGGAAAAATATGCTCAGAATATAATCACCATGGAAGAATACGAACGGATTTTGGAATATATAAATAAAATAGAGACAGAAAAAGAAATAAGCATCATAGAAAAAATAATATTGGAAACTGTTGTTACTGCGGGTAAATCAGCGGCAGTCAAAAGAAATGAAGTAACACAACACGAAACAAAAGAAAAACATTTGTCCATGTTTTCATGGAGGACAACAACTCTAAATCCAATAAATGGAAACGGTGGAAAATTTACATGTTGTTTTGGAGCAAACAGGATAATATTAGAAAATTTGCCGAAGGGGAAGACGCTACTGAATGTAAATTCAATATTCGGATTAACTGAAATAATAATCGGACAGGATGTAAGAATTACAAATAAGGCGGTTCCGATATTTTCCGGAATATTTATACCGAATGAGATAAACGGATCAGATGAAGAACTGCCTGAATTGTGCATTATAGGGAAGGCAATATTTGGAAATATAACGGTAAAAACAATGGAAGAATTGGAAGAAGAAACGAAGCAGGAGAAAGAATTTGAAAAAAAATATACGGAGAAAATAAGGCAGAAAATGTTAGACAAATTATCAAGAAATAAATAAAACCTTCTGAACCCCTGGTTCCCGTTCACTTGCCCGAGACCGTCTCCGCCTCTACCGACCGTTATTTCCTCAACCGCTCATATCCTTCGCCGAGTAACACAAACCGGGCTTTTGTCTGTGGTTAAAAATCCCATACCCCGCTTCGTCGCTAAAAACCAGCAAAAATCCCGCTTCCACGGCGGGATTTTTTCATTCCATACACGGCGCCCTCGGCGGCGGCAGACGAGAACAGAGGCATATCGTCGAAACCGCCCATACATCACCTTGTTTTTCGGTACCGCATGGTCTGGAAAAAAGATGCGCGGTACGCTATACTGCCTTTTATATGGAACTGAATCAGGAATTTATCGACGGTCTTAAAGTCAACGAAGTGGCGCTTATGCAAAAGATTGCGGAAAAGCTCTCCGTCACCATAGGGCAGGTTTCCGCGGTTATCGGGCTGTTGCAAGAGGGGAGTACCGTGCCCTTTATCGCCCGGTATCGCAAGGAACGGACCGGGAGCCTGGACGAGGTGCAGGTACGGGATGCGGACCACCTGTTTACCGGCGGAAAGAACCTGGAAACCCGGCGCATTGAAATTATACGAGGGATTTTCGATCAGGGAAAGCTCACGGAGCCGCTCTACGGGAATATCATGAACGCGGCTACCCTGACCGAACTGGAGGATATATACGCGCCCTACAAGCGGAAAAAGAAGACGCGGGGCATGATGGCCGCCGAAAAGGGCCTGGAACCCCTGGCGGACGCGATGACCACGCTCGAAGAAGAGGCGATCCGCGTTCGGGCGGCGGACTTTGTGCGCGAGGATGCGGAACGGCCGGAGCTATCCGTGGCGTCGGTCGAAGACGCGCTTCAGGGGGCCATGGATATTATCGCCGAGCGGGTATCCCAGGATACGGAGAACCGGGCGGCGGTAAAAGCCTTTTACACCAGGGACGGCCGCGTCATCGTCAAGGCTTCCGGAAAAGAGGGCCTGGGGGACGAGGAGGCGAAGAAGACTTCCACCTACCAGATGTACTGGGACTACACGGAGTCCCTGTCCCAGATCAAGCCCCACCGGATACTGGCGATAAACCGGGGGGAACGGGCAGGGGTTCTTGACGTTACCATAGATGTGGACGGGGATACGGCGGTAAAACTGCTGCAAAAGAATTACGAACTCCACAACGACTATCACAAGACCGCCATAGAAGACGGCCTTAGGCGGCTCCTCTCCCCGGCGGTAATCCGGGAGATACGGGGGGACCAGGGGGACGCGGCGGACGATCACGGAATATCCGTGTTCAGCCAAAACCTCAAAAACCTGCTTATGCAGCAACCCATCAAGGGAACCCGCGTGCTGGGGATAGATCCGGGGATCAGGACGGGGACAAAGTGCGCGTTTCTGGACGACACCGGAAAATACCTGGGGAACGTGGTCATCTACAACCATAAAGTCGAGGAAGCAAAGCGGCTCATCCTGGAAGGCGTTAAGCGGTACGATGTGCAGCTTATCGCCGTGGGGAACGGGACGGGTACGCGGGACGTGCAGGAGATCGTATCCCAGGTGATTTCCGAAAACAGCCTGGAGGTCCTTTACACGGTGGTGGACGAAGACGGGGCGTCGGTGTACTCCGCAAGCGATATAGCCAGGGAGGAATTCCCGGAACTGGATCTGACCATACGGGGGGCGATTTCCATAGGCCGCCGGCTCCAGGACCCGTTGGCGGAACTCGTTAAGATCGACCCCAAATCCATAGGCGTGGGGCTTTATCAGCATGACGTAAACCAGAAGAAGCTGTCGGAAACCCTGGACGAGGTAGTGTCGTCGGTGGTGAACAACGTGGGGGTCAACCTGAATACCGCCAGCGTTTCGCTCCTTAAATACGTGTCGGGGATCAACAGTTCCCTGGCGCGGAAAATCGTGAAGTACCGGGACGAAAAGGGCAAGATCGCAAGCCGCGGGGAACTTACCTCCGTGCCGGGTATGGGGCCGAAGAGCTACGAACAGTGCGCGGGCTTCCTCAAGATACCGGAAAGCGCCGATCCCCTGGACAATACCTGGGTGCATCCCGAAAACTACGGGGTTGCCCGCGACATATACGGCACGATTACGGTTACCGGCAGCATAAACGCCGGGGAAGCGGCGCGGCTTAAGGAGAAGTACGGCGTGGGGGATACCACCATCAGCGACATAACCGAGGAGCT
>JAIRSL010000288.1 GCA_031255475.1 Treponema sp. | reverse complement strand
TTGGCGTACCATTTAAGCCATTCCATCGCTTCCTGGGGATGTTTTGACTGGCTGAATACCACATTCGGACCGCCGGTACAAATGGTGACTTTCTGCTTCATGTAGGGAAGAACGGCGATGCCGTAATTGAGGCCCTCGCTGTCCCGGGCCTGGGCCAAACAGGTTCCCACATTCCAGGTACCGCCCGTGGCCATCGCCACGGTTCCCGCAATAAGGGACCGCTGAATGCCGTCATCGGTAAGGCCCGTGGACAGGGGCGCGACATGATCTTTAAGGTGTAAATCCGCCACTTTTTGTATGGCCTCCACCGCCGCGGTCTGGTCTATGGTTACCTGGGTTCCGCCGGCGTTGTAGAAACCGCCGCCGTTGCTGAGGGCCCAGACTTCAAGCTGCCAGGTAAGGTTTTCCACCATGGCGCCGTACTGCCGGATTCTGTTGGGATCAAAGTCCGCATCGTTCGGGGTTTTGCCGTTTACGTCGAAGGTGAGTTTTTTGGCGGCCGCCACGAACTCGTCCCAGGTCCAGGCGTTTTCCGCGGAAGCGGGCGGGTATGCCACGCCGGCTTTGTCGAACATGTCCTTATTATAGTAGAGAACGAGGATCTCGTTTGCCGCGGAATAGGCCACGGTTTTACCGTCCGGGCCTTTAAACGCGATGCTGTCCAGGGGCTTGCTCTCCCCCGCGCCGTACATACCGGAAATATCCGCCAGATAACCGTTGGTGGCGAACTGCAAAACCCCGGCCTCGCTCATGATCCCCGCGTCGGGCAGTTGTCCGGCGGTGGCCATGGTATTGAGCTTCTCTATGTACGTGTCATGGGGAATATTCATGACCGTAACTTCGATTTTATCCTGCTCGCCGTTAAACCTGTCCGCGACCTGCTGTACCGCCGCCGCTTCATCCGGGGTACCCCAGAAGGTATAGGTAATCTGTACCTTTCCGCCGGCCTGACTTTGCTGCTTGCCGCCGGCAAAGGTAAAAATACCGCTTGCCAGAAGCAAAATTACGCTCATAACCGCTAATTTTTTCATCTCTTCCTCCATGAAATAAAGATTTACCCCGTTACCTAAACGTTTAGGTAACGGGGTAAAAAAACGAAGCAAGGCTCTTGCGCTTCGTCTTTTCAAATATTATACAGCTTCGTATTTGAAAGATCAAGCAAAAATTTCATATTTCCTCACTTGTTGCTTGCAACTTGTCTTATCATTGTATAACATATAATTACCTAAACGTTTAATAGGAGTACCCATGCAGGTGGTTCGGAGTGCCGCGTTACCGCTTTCCGCTATTCATATCGACGATCGCTATTGGAACCGTTATACCAGGCTCATCACCGAGACGGCAATTCCCTATCAATGGGAGATTCTCAACGACCGTCTGCCCGGCGCGCCTCCCAGTTTCTGCCTGGAAAATTTCCGCATCGCCGCCGGGGAATCTTCCGGGGAGCGGAAAGGGACGGTCTTTCAGGATTCCGACGCCGCAAAGTGGCTGGAAGCGGTGGCCTACAGCCTGGCCATTCACCCCGATCCGTCCCTGGAAAAAACGGCCGACGAGCTAATCGCGTTGATGGGGCGGGCGCAGAGTTCCGACGGATACCTCAACACCTACTTTACCCTCGTGGACCGGGAAGGCCGCTGGTCCAATCTTGCCGAAGGGCATGAACTGTACTGCGCCGGCCATCTTATCGAGGCGGCAACGGCTTACTACGAGGTTACGGGCAAAGACACGCTGCTGAACATCGCCCGCCGTTTCGCCGATCTTATCGACGAGGTTTTCGGCCCCGGGGAAAATCAACTGCACGGCTATCCGGGGCATCCGGAAATTGAACTTGCCCTGGTAAAGCTGTACCGCACCACCGGTCAAAAACGCTACCTGGAATTGGCGAAATACTTTGTGGATACCCGCGGGGAAAAGCCCAATTACTTTCTTGAGGAAATGGCCGGGCCGGATTTTCATCATATCTTCAATGAGCTTAAAGAGTATGATCCCCTTTATTCCCAGTCTCATCTTCCGGTCAGGCAGCAGAATACCGCCGAAGGTCACGCGGTACGGGCCGTGTACTTATACTGCGCCATGGCGGATCTGGCCGGCGAATACAACGACGGCGAATTGCTCGACAGGTGTACAATTTTATGGCGGAATATAACGGAAAAGCGGATGTTCATCACGGGAAGCATCGGATCTTCGGGATACTGGGAACGCTTTACCACGGATTACGATCTTCCCAATGACAGCAATTATTCGGAAACCTGCGCTTCCATCGGATTGGCCCTCTTCGGGCTGCGCATGTCCCGGATAACCGGCGACGCTTCCTACTTTGACACGGTGGAACGCGCCCTGTACAACACCGTGCGGGCGGGCATAGCCATGGAAGGGGATCGCTATTTTTATGTTAATCCCCTTGAGGTATGGCCGGATGCCTGCATAGGACACAGTTCCAAGTCCCATATCAAACCGGTCAGGCAGAAGTGGTTTGACGTTGCCTGCTGCCCCACGAATGTCGCCCGTACATTTACTTCCCTTGGACAGTACCTCTACTCCGTTTCACAGGACTCCGTGTATATCAACCTTTTTATTCAGAACGAAGCGGTTTTTTCCATGGCGGGCAAGAAAGTGTCCCTGGCGCTCCGGACCGACTATCCCCGCACGGGGGATATAAAATTGCGGGTGGAAACCGAAAACGTCCCGTTCGCGCTGCTGATACGGGTTCCCGGTTTCGCGGAAAATTTTAAGCTCGTGATAAACGGAAGGCCGGCGGACTATGAACTTGTTCAGGGATACTGCCGCGTCTTCCGCGTTTGGGGTCACGACAATGTTGGCTTTTCGTTTGATATACGGCCCAGGATCGTGTATGCCAATCCGCTGGTACGGGCAAACTGCGGAAAGGCAGCCCTGGCGCGGGGCCCGGAAGTGTACTGCCTGGAAGAAATAGACAATGGAAAAAATCTTTCCGCCCTGTACCTTGATCCGTCGGCAAGGCCGGAGGAGGTTTGGCAGGAAGATCTTCTGGGAGGCACGATGCTTATCCGCTGTAAGGGAAAAAGGCTTGCGGCGCCGGACATGGGCGCGTCCTTTTCCGCGGACAGAACCTGCCGTTTTGAGGATGTTACCATTACCGCCGTCCCCTACGGTTCGTGGTGTAACCGTAAAAGCGGCGAAATGCTGGTCTGGATTCATGAACTGTTTAAGCCCTGATCCCTATGCGCCCTCTTATTCGGAACGTGAATGTTCTTCCGCAGCGGCCATGTCCCGCCCGGTTTTGCGGTACACGCCGATATAATCAACAAAAGAGACCACCGCGAGAATCACCGCGCCGGCGAATATGACAACCGCGGAAAGGCGGAGGGCGTCATAGACGCGCTTATCCAGTTCCAGGCGTTCCGTACAGGATGCCAGGAGGGCGACGGCGCCGGCGGCCATGTACGCAACGGCTTTGATTTTGCCCCCCTTGCGGGCGCCCAGGGCAACGCCTTTTTTCATCATCAGGATACGGACAAAGAGGATGCCGAATTCCCGGTACAGGACCAGCAGCAAGAAGAATGCGGGGAGTATGCCGTCCAGAACAAAACAGAGGAAGTAGCTTATGCGGACCAGGACATCCGCAAAGGGATCAAAAAGTTTGCCGAAATCGCTTACCTCCCCGCGTCTCCGGGCGATCCTGCCGTCGATCAGGTCCGTGATTTCGGAGATGATGAACAGGGCCCATAACACGGAGACAGTCAGCAACCGGCTGCCGGGAAGAGGCGGAAGAAAGTAAACGATGAAAAAAACAGGGGCCAGAATGAGCCTTGTGGAGGTTATTTTATCGGCAAGCGTCATGATTTCAGTATAAGGACGGAATATGCCTTCGTCAACGACATGCGCCGGCTCACCGGCAATTCGACATTTAACGTCCGATAATCCGGCGATACTCCCCAATCCGGCGGCTAAAACCCCGGGAACTGCCGGCGGGACCTGTCAATTCATTTCGGTTTATACTATTATTTTTTTATGGACATCACCTTTTATTCCCTCGGCGCCGCCGGGGAAGTGACCGGATCCAGGCATGTACTCGAAGTAGACGGCCGGAGTTTCCTGATAGACTGCGGGGCCTTCCAGGGGAGCCGGGCGGAGGCGGACCGGAAGAACCGGAACCTGGGCATACCGGTTGACCGGATCGAAAGCGTTATCCTGACCCACGGCCACTATGACCATTGCGGTCTTTTGCCCGTTCTGGCCAAACAGGGATATACGGGCAACATCTACGCCACCCCCGCAAGCCGGGACCTGGCAAGCCTTATCATGATGGATTCCGCCAAGATACAGGCCCGTGACGCCGAATACCTCCGCAAGCAGGCCCGGAAAAGGGGGGAAAAGTTTGACTGGCAGCCCCTTTTCAGCGAGGCGGACGTGGTGGACGTATCCAACCAGATGGTAACGGTGTCCTACAACCGGCCTGTATACATAGGCGATGGGGTAAAGCTGGAATTCTTCGACGCGGGGCATATCCTGGGATCCGCCATGGCCATGATCACCGTGAAGAAGGGAGGGGAAGAAGTGCGCGTCCTCTGTTCCGGCGACCTGGGCCGTCCGGGGAAACCCATCATCCGGGACCCGGACACGAAGCTCCCGGCGGCGGACTACCTGGTCCTGGAAAGCACCTATGGCGACCGGCGTCACGATACCGCCGGAAACGCCATGGAAAAACTTGCGGCCGCCGCAAACCGCACGGCGGAAAAACGGGGGCGCATCATTATCCCCGCCTTTGCCATTGAGCGGACCCAGGAACTAGTCTACTATTTTCATCTGCTTACCGATGAGGGGCGCATCCCGGAAATTCCCATCTACGTGGATTCCCCCATGGCCGTCAACGCCACCACCATCTTTCAGGTTCATCCCGAATGTTACGGCGAAGATATTCACGAGGCGTTCATCAGGCATCACAAGAACCCCTTCGGCTTCAATTCATTGCACTTTACTACCAGTGTGGACGAATCCAAGGCGCTGAACGGCCGCAAGGGGCCGCTCATCATCATCTCCGCCGACGGCATGTGCGAGGCCGGGCGTATCCAGCACCATCTGATACACAGCATAGGCGATCCGAATACCACCATCCTGACCGTGGGTTATATGGCAGAGAACACCCTGGGCCGGCGCATCCGCAACAAAGAAGCCGAAGTGAAGATTCACGGCCAGTGGTTTATGCGCCGGGCGGAGGTGGAGGAGATCAACGCCTTCAGCGCCCACGCGGATTATGCAGAGGCCGGGGAATGGCTCGGCGCTCTGGATACCTCCCGGCTTAAACGCATCTTTCTGGTCCACGGGGAGCCCAAGGCCCAGGCCGCGTTCAAGCGGTATCTGGCCGGAAAGGGCTATGGCGATCCTGAAATTGTCAGGTACGGCGGGACCTACGGACTATCATGATCTATTTAACGGGATTTCATGCCATTGAAGAAGCCATAAAGTCCGCCGGTCCGGAGCAAAATCCGGGACCCCTGCTGATAGCAAAACCGGGCCCCAGAGCCCGGGAGATCGCGGCCCTTGCGGTGTCGCGCAAGATACGGGTGGACAGGACAGGGACCCACGAACTTGACCGCCTTGCTCCCGGCCACCGGGGCATAGTCCTGATAATGGATTCCGGCGGCCCCTCCCGGTCCGGCGGGGAGGCCGGCCTGGGGGCTTTTATCGCGGACCTTGGGGACCGGAAGAACGTCCTGGCGGTGGTTTTGGACGAGATCACGGATCCCCACAATTACGGCGCCATACTGCGGTCCTGCGATCAGTTCGGGGTTGACCTGGTGGTTACCCGCAGCCGGAGAACCGCCAAACACGCCGAAGTCATCGCCCAAACTTCCGCCGGCGCCGTCTCGTGGGTATCCGTTGCGGAAGCGGCGAACCTGCCCAGAGCCGTGCAGGACCTGAAAGACGCGGGGTTCTGGATCTACGGGGCGGCTATGGAAGGCGAAGCGGCGTACAACCGGGACCTGAGGGGGCGGATCGGCCTTATTCTGGGCGGAGAGGGAACGGGCATTTCCCGCCTTCTCAAGGAATCCTGTGACGGGCTGATAGCCATACCAACCCAGGGCAGGCTGGACTCCCTTAACGTGTCGGTAGCGGCGGGCGTGCTGTTTTACGAAGTGACCCGCCAGCGGCGGCAGAAGGGCGGCGAAAAATAAC
>JAIRSL010000021.1 GCA_031255475.1 Treponema sp. | reverse complement strand
ATTACCACTTGTTTCGGCAGGGGAACAAGCTCTACCGCCATCCCTTCGGTAGCGTGCTTTCGGGTCGGGAGCAATAAGCCCCGCTTAAAGGTTTTCACCGCCATTACCGGCCTCTCCTTCATACAAATTACGGCTGAATTCTTTATAACCAAATCGGGTAACCAACTTGACGACATTTAAACAGATAAAATATTAATGCCGAAAACCAGCTTTATGGTCAATGGGACGAATATCTCCTGGATTCAACCGGCAGCCCTATACCTCCATTACCCGGATTACGGTGATTTTTCCTGCGGCCCGCCCCGTTCGGCCAACGCTATGGCAAGTTCCACCTCCGATAAGGCCGCGCCCAGGCGGACGGCTATAAGGTCGGGGGAAAACCCGGCCCGGTGCAACCCGGCGGCCTGTTCCGCAAACGGCAGGGGTTTGGGGACTATGGGAGCGGCCGAACGGACGATGCGGGGAGAGTATGTTTGAGGAAGGGGCCGCCGCCCCGTCTCCGTTCCGGCGGAGGTTGGAGAAACCGCCGGCGTCGGACTCTCTGCGGCGGGAGGGGACGCGGGAACCACACGCACCGGTTCGGCGCCGGCATTGCGGAGCTTGCCCAGTTCGATATAGACCTCTTCCTGAGTATGCCGGCGGGATACTTCCCCGGCCAAGAGCGCAATACGGCGGTCCGTGTCTTCCAAAAGGGCTTTAAGGGTTTTAACCCTGTCTTCTACCAAAAGGGTATCTCGGCTGGTTATCTCGTTGACATCCCGGACAAGCCGCTCAATTTCATCGTTAAGCTCGACCAGGATACGGTCCCGGCCGGTACGGCGCTTCAAATAGGCGAAACAAAAAAGAAAGGAAAAGCCGCTCAAGATAAGGCTGGCGGCGGCAAGGATCACGGGAACGACCACGGTTTTAACCTACCCGCTGATGTCCACGTTTTTGCCCAGGGCGGGATCCCGGATTACCGGCGGCGTCTCGCCGTCTTCGGAACCGGTGGGATCTTCTTCGTCCTGCCTCCGGTCCGAAGCGTGTCCCCCTCCCTGCCGGCCGGCGTTCCGGTCTTTAATCCGATCCGCCCCGTCGCCGGTATTCTGAAGTTCGGTTACGGTATGAAACCGTTCTTCGGTCTTTTTCTGGAGTTGGGCGTTCTGGAGGACGGCCTGAAGATGAACCCCTTCTTTCTGATTCATTTGCTCCTTACCGACCTTATCTATCTGGGTAAATAAGGTCTGGAGATCAATGGGCTGAATAGCCATGAGGTCCCTCCCTTACAACCTGATCCGGTTCTTCGTATTGGGTTACCCGTATAAGGCCGTCCTCAAGAATAAACGTTACCGCCCGGTATTCACTGCGAACATCTTCTTTTGCGTCCCGAATCGTAATTTTTACGCCGGGATACACTCTGGCGGAAGCCGAAATCTTGCCCCGGTTTCGCAGACCGTGAAGAAATTGCTGGAGCTTCTCGACTTCCTCATTGACTTGCCGCAGTTCCTCGGTCAGTTCCTGGCGCTCGTCCATCAATTCCTGTAAGTAGGCTTCTTTATCTTCCGGAAGAGATTGATGCTGCTTTTTCAGGGCTATCAACGTTTGCAGGTTAAGCTGGATTTCTTCCAATTCCTTTTCCAGAAAATCACGCCGGGAAAAGTACTTGTCCATTTGTTCCTTGCTTTTAGGATCGAATCCAACCTCGCAAATGGTTTCCGAGCCGCCGGTAGGGCTGCCAATGATCTTCGCATTGATCTCTTCGGTAGCCCGGAGACGCCCGCCCACGATATGGGCCCGCTTGCCCTGGCAGATGATCCGTTTGTCGGCGTCCACCTGGGAGTTGATGATGCCGTCGGAGACCACCACCATATTCCCCGCTTCTACGGTGGCGTTCTCGATGAACCGGGCCCAAAGGGAACGGCCGGTTTTTATCTTACCGGTACTCTTGCCGGTTATCCCCTGGTGAACGATGATATCCCCTTCGGCATCCAGTTCCGCCTTTTCAACGGTTCCGTTCACTTCGATATTACCCGCCGCCTTAACGGAGAACCCGTCTTCCACGTTTCCGTTAATGATCACGTTCCCCAGGAATATGATATTTCCGGTTTTTATGTCTACGTTTCCCGGAACAACGTAAATGGGATCGACGTGGATCTTTCCGGAGGTCAGCACGACCTGACCGTTCATATCCGCTATTACCGTGACCCCGTCATTGGCAATACGAACATTGTTCCCCAGGGGCAACGGCAAGTCTTTACCGCTTTTCGCGGGCAGGGGTTTTCCGGTTACGGTTCTTCCGGCCGTTCCTTTTTCCGGAAGTATCTTTTTCGCCAGGGGCTGGCCTTCGACCACATTCTGAATAATGTTGAGTTCTTTAAAATCGACCCTGCCGTCTACCGCTTCCCGGATATGGACCCTGTTCTGATCGATTTCAAAGTTATACCGCAGATAAGAGTCCCGCCCGTGTACGGGTGGGCTCCCTTCGGCAACCTGAACGTTCTCTTTATAAATCGGTTTGTCCGCGAATTGCCGCAGGAATTCCGTGTCTATCCCATAGACAACGTTGTTGGCCCGCAAAACGCTCATAAACGTATCGAATGAAATGTCACAGCCGGCCAGTCCCGGAGGATTGACATGAATGGCAGCCTTCATCTCCTGATCCGAGATCAACACCGAAACAAAGGCATCGTCCGCCGGGTTGTGGGCAAATTGCCCGACCAGGACATACTCACCCCTCGCCTGTTTTACAACAGTCCCCACCAACTGGCCGTCAATATCCGTCACTTTCCGGGCGGTCAGCGCTTTAAACGCCTGAGATTCGGTAACCCGCTTTCCCTTGCCCTGCGAAGGGGTAACCTTGAGGAGGGCCCCGGAAGTATCAAAATGAACGAAAACCTCCCCGTCCCTGTTTTCAATGACCGGTTCCTCGTATTCCTCTTCGCCGCCGGATTCAAATGCAGCCTCGTCTTCTTCTTCCAGGACCTCGGGGCGTACATACGCCCTGATCTTCCAGTTCTTTCGGCCCGTCCCGAAAAAACCGGAGAATCCCCGTTCAATTATCTCATATTCCAGCCGCCTGACGGGGACATCGAGGAGGGCCGCCGCTTCGATAACGGCGGCTTCTACGGTGGCCTCTTCGACATCTACGGAATGTATAGCCTTATCCTGATCCAACTGCTCCCGGATAATTTGCCGGAACCGGACAAAATCGACCATTACCCTAAACTATCCCCTTACGGACGTTCGTCAACTTGGACCGGAGTCGTAAAATAGCCTTGGTATGCAGTTGGGACACACGGGATTCGGTGATGCCCATCACCTGGCCTATTTCTTTGAGGGTCAGATCTTCGTAATAATAGAGGGCGAGTATCTTTTTTTCTTTATCCGGCAATTCGCTGATGGAATTGATTATCACCTGCCGGATCTCATTCTTTTCCACGATCACATCGGGATTCAGGCTTACCGGAGATTCTATGCTGTCGCCGATAGAAACCTTATCGTTCTCGTCCCCGGAAAACCACACATCGTTAAGCGAAAGTATTGAGGTAGAAGAAATACGCATCATGGTTTTAAGGAATTCGCTTTCGCTCATACCCAGGGCTCCGGCAATTTCCTGATCCGTAGCGCTCCGGCCCAGTTGGGCTTCCAGGGCGCCTATGGTTTCTTCCACCTCCTTGGTTTTTTGGCGGACCGAACGGGGAACCCAGTCTATGGACCGGAGTTCGTCATAGATTGCCCCCTTGATCCGGGGAACCGCGTATGTTTTAAACTTCACGTTCTTGTCGGGATCAAAGCGGTCGATGGCGTCAAGCAGTCCGAAAAATCCGAAACCTACCAGGTCGTCAAACTCAACATTATGGGGCTTACCGACTGCGACTTTTCCGGCCACATACTTTACCAGAGGAGCGTATTGTTTGATAAAGGACTCACGGATCTTCGGATCTTTATTTTGCCGGTATTCTATCCAAAGTTCCTCTTCTGTTTTTTGTTCCAAGAAACAATTCGGAGAATTGTTCCCGAGGACCTTCCCCATAAGCTATCCTTTCAATCCCGTTTCAATATCGTTTGTATAGCCAAAGCCGATTCTTTTTCTTTACCCCTGAATTCTTCGCCCGCCTCGTCGCGCGCCGCGCCGTTTCGCTCCACGCCGGGAAAAGCTACGGACACCGGCGTCCCGCCGTTCCCTCTCGGAATGACGTCATCACCGAAGGATGGCAGAAACACACCGGAAGGGCTCTCCGATCCGGAAAGCACATCCAGGGTATCGATCCCTTCGGCAGGAAGGGCCGCCGGAACGGACCCGGCGGATTTTACCGGACCGGAACCCGCAAAATCGCCGTCCGGAGGAATCTCCGGGGAGGAAGAACCGAAAGGGTCGAAACCCTCCGCCGGGGAACCTTCTTTCCCAGCATCCTTATTAGTATAATCCGTTTCTTTATCCTGGTCCAGGGCCGTACCGGGAGAGAATCCCAGACCGCCTAAACCGCCCGGTTCCGACGAATCAACCTCGGCCGCCGGGGAACCACCGCCCGCCAGCCGCTCAAGCCCGTCAACGCCAAGAACGCCGTCCGGAACGTTGACTCCGGTTCCCTGCCTAAGCGCCGAAGCCAGGGCGGAAGCGTCATCGTCCAGGGAAATATCCACCTGGGAACCCATGTCCAGGCCCGGTACGCCATCGTCTTCGGGGGTTAAGAGTTCGGGAAGGAAACGTTTTACCATCCAATAGAGCAGGGAACCTACGACGAAGAAACCCGCGCCGAAGATCAGCGCCCGGAAGAGGGAAAAAATCCCCGCGCCGCTTATCAGGCTTAAAAGGAGGGACAGGACAAATCCCAGAGAGGCCGACAGAACGCTCCACTTCAGGTTGAACACCGGCTTCTCCCTACAGGGCGGCGCGGCCGAAGAACCGCCTGATCATGTTGCCGAAACCTCCGTTTCCCCGGACATCGCTCTTTTCCATGCGACCCACAATGTGCTGGACGCACAGGGAGGCTTTACATTTGGGATCCGTCACCATAAACGGCCTTTGCCGTATGACCGCCTGGGATACCATGGCGTCATCGTAGATAAAGCCCAGGTATTCCACCTTGAGATTTAAAAACTGTCCGGCTATACTGGTCATCCGATCCGCAACTTTTTTTGCTTCCACGGCGGATTTGACCCGGTTTACCACCAGCTTAAGCCCCATGTTAAGGCTGTCTATCTCGGTGGCGATGATCTTGATGATGCCGTAGGCATCGGTAATGGCCGTAGGTTCCGGCGTGGTGATGATCACCGCGTCATCCGCGGCGGCGATAAAGTCCAGAACATTATCGGAAACCCCGGCGCTGGTATCCACAATGATAATGTCCGCGTTGGAAAGGGTTTCAAGCTCGTCAATAAATTCCTGCCGTTCCTCCTCGTTCAGGTTGGCGATTTTGGAGAATCCGGAGGCCCCGGCCACTATGGAAATGCCGTATTCGGTTTCCACCATGATTTCCCGCATGGTTTTCTGCTTGCGGATTACGTGATAAAGGTTAAATTTGGGGATCAGGTTCAACATGACGTTCACATTGGCAAGCCCCAAATCCGCGTCCATGACCACTACCTTCTTGCCCAGCCGGGCATAGGCCAGGGCCATATTTACCGAAACATTGGTCTTGCCGACGCCGCCCTTGCCGCTTGTGATGGTGATGATCCTGGTCTTTTTTCCGCTCTGGAACGAAGGGGACTTCTCGAGGCCCTTCTTATTCCGCATCATTTCCCGTAATTTTTCAGCCTGATCTTCCATTTATTCACTCCATTGTATGTAATCTTTTTCTTTGCCGGGAAACTGTTCCTCAATTTTGGCCCGGTTGATCTTAAATCCTTCAAGATTGATGAGAAAACGTACCACGTCCGCCTTCTGAATGTCTTTGGGAACCTGCTGGCCTTCGGTAATGAAGGACACGCTCTTGCTCCGATCCGAAAGGGCGCTGATCACGTTTCCCAACCTGAGGGTTTCATCCATTTTGGTAACGATCACCGAACGGTAGCCAAAGGGTTCGTACCGCATAAGGATCTCCAATATGTCGCTGGACTTGGTGGTGGCCGCCACCGCCAGATGGAACTCCGCGGAAGAACCGCAGGCGTCGAGGAGCTGTTTCATTTCGGCCAGTTCGACGGCGGCCCGGGGACTTTTGCCTATGGTATCAATGAGGATGAGGTCCGTACTCCCGTTGAGGGCTATCACCTGTTCGAGTTCCCGGTAATTCTTGATGCCGGAGACAGGAATTTCCATGATGTCGCCGTACTTTTCGATCTGATAGGACGCGCCGATACGGTAGTTGTCGATGGTGACAAGGCGTACCGAAAGAGGGCTGCGTCCGGTAAAACCGGTACCGTAGATTGCCGCCAGCTTGGCGATGGTTGTTGTTTTGCCCACCCCGGTTGGCCCCACCAGCGCCATGATCCGGGGACGGCGGCGGAGTTTTTCTTCTTTATAAAGACGTATGCTTTCGCCTATCCACTCCACCACCGTATCCTGAAGGGCGTCGAAATTCTCCAGGTCTTCCAGGGAGAATTCCTTCCGTATCCGGTCCATGATGTTTTCCGTGTAATGAGGGGTAAAATCATTTTGATTCAGGATTTCCCGGATACGGATTATCGAAGGATGATCCGCCCCGGAAGCAGAGGAAGACGCCGCGTTTCCGGTCCGGATTTGCTCCTTGATGGTTCTGACTTCGTTCAGTACCAGTTGAAGAGTGGGATCGGTTTTGGAACCGACGGACGCAAGAATCCGCTTCTTTTCCGTCTCAAAATCCATAGGAGGCCGGGGATCCGTCCTGGGTGCGGGTTCAACGCGGGGCGGGGCCTCTCTTTCGGAGGATATTCTCCCAAAATCGTAGGAAACAACCCCCGACATTTCCACCCCCTCCCGGGAAAAGAGCCCCAAAATCCCCCCCATTCGAACTGTCTTATGTACCAAGATATTGGCCCGGTTTCCGTACTGTTTGCGGATTTTTTCCACACAATCGGAATAAGTATACGCCCTTTCCGTAAATTGTTCCATACCGTTTCCTTTTTATGCTTCCAGCCGTATTTCACCTACCGCCTCGAGGGTAATGTCGCTCACTATCTCGGGCACCGAAAGAACCGTCAGATCGGGAAGTTCCCGCTCACAGGAGGATTTGACCAGGCGGCGGGCCTGTTCGGAACACAAGATGATCGGGAGCCAGCCCTGTTCATGGACAGCCGCCACCGCCCGGCTCAGGGCGCCGATCCAGTTCCGTTGGACCGGCGGGTCCAGGGCCGAAATCATGCCCGATGCGGTTTGTACGCCGCTGTCTATTATCTTCTGTTCCAGGGAGTGTTCCAGGGTAAGCGCCCTGAGGACCCGGTTTTCATCGGCGTATTGCAGGCAAAGCTGCCGGGCCAGGGCCTGCCGGGCTTTTTCGGTAAGGAAACCCGCGTCCCTGGTTACGGGGCCGAAATCCGCCAGGGCTTCCAGAATGGCCACCATGTTGCGTATGGAGACCCGTTCCCGCAGGAGGGCCTGAAGGACCTTTTGTATCTCCCCCAGACTGAGGGACTTTACGGCTTCCTCCACCACCGCGGGATAGTCCTTTTTGAGGGTTTCGAGTATTGCCTGGGTCTCCTGGCGGCCCAGGATCTCCGCGGCGTGGCGTTTGATGATCTCCGTAAGGTGGGTGGCGATAATCGAGGGAGGATCCACCACGGTGTACCCCGCCCGTTCGGCCTCGTCCCGCTTATCCTCACTGATCCAGACGGCGGGCAGACCGAAGGTCGGATCCCTGGTCTTTTCCCCCGGAATCTCCACGGAAATCCCGCCGGGGTTAATGCAGAGGTAATACCCCATACGGATCTTGCCCCGGCCCACGTCAACGCCCTTTATCTTGAAACAGTATTCAGAAGGCTCAAGACGCATGTTGTCGATGATCCGTATACGGGGAAGCACTATCCCCAGGTCCAGGGCCGTTTCCCGGCGTATGCGGGTAACCCGTTCCAGGAGTTCCGCCCCCTTCTCCTTATCCACCAGGGGAATAAGGCCGTATCCCAGTTCCAGGGACAGGGGGTCCAGGGGCACACCCGGGGACATCTCCTCCTCTCTGGGCTTCTTCGCTTCCGCAGCCCGGGCCGCGGACTGCTGAAACGAAGCCTTCCGCTGTTTATTCCGCCTGAGCGTGAAGGCCGTAAACCCCAGAAGAATGGCCATGGGGATGAGCACATACCAGGGAAAGCCCGGAAGCACGGAAAACAACGCGAGTACCCCCGCGCCTATCCAGAAGATACGCTCGTCCCGGCTGAACTGATTTCCCACATCTTCCCCAAAGGTGCCGTTGGATACGGACCGGGTAACGATGATACCCGTGGCCGTAGAAACCAGCAGGGCCGGGAATTGGGACAAGAGGCCGTCTCCTATGGAGAAGGC
>JAIRSL010000144.1 GCA_031255475.1 Treponema sp. | reverse complement strand
AACGATTAACGCGGATTTTTCGCATCAAAAGTATTCATAATCTGTGACAATCCGCGTAATCTGTGGACCGTATTTCCGCCGTTTAGCATTTACAACCGTAGCTCTGGCGGTACAGGCCCCGGAACCGCGTTAACGCCGCGCGGGAGGCCCGCGTCTCCTACCGCGTGATCTTGCCGATAACTTCTTCGATGACGCGCAGGCGTACTACCCGGCCGCCCCCTGATTCGGGATAGGCCCGGTATCGCTCCCCGTCGTCGGCGAAAGGCGGCGCCAGTTCCCCCGGAAAAGGAGGGTAGCGTTTCTGCGTCCAGATGATTGAGGGATCGCTTAAACGGACTTTGGGCCGCGCGGGATCGAAATGGATGAAGGATTCGTGAACGCCCCGTGCGTCCAGAGGCGCTTCATCCGTGCTTTGCAGGTAGCGGATAACCCCGGAAGTAAAATCCACGGACTGAACAATCGCCGAATGAACGGCCTCGCCGTCCTCCGCTCTGAAAAGCAGAATATCTGCGGGCCTGATGTTGCGGACTTCGTCTTCTACCGGCAGAATTTCCCGGATACGGGAATTGAAAAATCTGGTCCCCGCGTAGTAGGAAAGGCTGCTGTTCCGGGGCGCTCCAACGGCGCGCCGCAGGACACGGCCCAGGTCCGTCCCGCCCGCGGCGGCGATATGGGAAAGAACGTTCCACACAAAGCCGGAACAGTCCGTGCCCAGGCGGCCCACACAGTAAAGGTAGTTGTATACATCGTTCTCTTCTATTCCCTTGCCGGAAACCAGGATGTAAGGACGGTGCGGCAGACCGCGGTAGGCCCCCGCCTTCATCCGGGCTATGTCGAAAAGATCCGGGGACACCGACCATGTTTGAGTGGGAATGTCCATGATGACGACTTTTTCCCGGCCGTCCCCCAGAATCGCGGCATACCGGGCAAAATCTTCGGTGTCAAGGAGCCCGCCGATCTCCGCCCAGAGGGACGCGGGGTCCGCCTTGCCGCTGCCCCTGATTTCCCAGCCGCTGTCCGAGAGTTCTATGCGCTCGCGGTTCTCCGCAAAAGGCATCCTCAGATTCATCACCCGGCCGCCTATGATGTAGGTTTTGAAATTCTGCCGGTAGGCTTCTTCTATGACCGCTTCCACCCCTTTCCCCCATATCCGGACGGGGCTGGAAAAGGCGGCCAGATGGTTTTCCCCGTTTGCGGCGGGATCGGCCGGGACACGGACATCAGGCGCGGCCGGGACGGGAAACAGGAACCGGACGGCCAGCGCCGTCCCCGCAAGAAAAAACGCGCGGCGCCGCCCCGGACCGGATAGCCCCATATTCAGAGGCTCCCCGTAATCTGGGCGCCCTCGATGTCCTTAAAGTAGCGGACCGTACCGACCTTGAGTTCGCCGATGGCATCCTCGTCGCAGACAATGACGGCCCTGGGATGCATTTGCAGGCAGGACAGGGTCCACATGTGACTGACGCCCCCCTCCACCACGGCCTGAAGCGCCCTGGCCTTGTTATGACCGGTCACCAATATAAGCACTTCCCTGGCGTCCATCACAGTTCCGATCCCAACGGTAAGGGCTGTCGACGGCACCTGATCGACACCGCCGTCAAAGAAACGGGCGTTGGCGGCGCGGGTATCCCTGGTCAGGGTTTTTACCCGTGTCCGGGAATGAAGGGAAGAACCGGGCTCGTTAAAAGCGAGGTGGCCGTCCGCCCCCATACCCCCCAAAAAGAGATCGATGCCGCCGAAGGAACGGATCTTTTCTTCATAGGCTTCACATTCCCGCGTCAAATCCGGGGCCATGCCGTTCAGGATGTGGACGTTTTCTTTACGGATATTAACATGGGAAAAGAAGTTCTCCCGCATAAAAAAGTGGTAACTCTGGGGATGATCCTCCGGCAGCCCGACATATTCATCCATATTGAAGGTGACCACCTTCTCAAAGGAAACCTTCCCTTCTTTGTAGAACCGTATCAATTCCCTGTAGGCTTCCAGAGGACTGGAACCGGTGGGCAGACCCATGACAAAAGGCCGGCTTTCATTGGCGACAAAGGTATTGATTCGGTCCGCAATGTAACCGGCAGCCCATCTACCGGCTTCTTCGGCGTTTTTGTGAATCAGTAAACGCATGTTTTCCTCCGTAAATAAAAGATTTTATAAAAGATTGTATTTGAGTATACCCGTAACGGTAACCGCCAGCACGTTGAAATTCCGGTCGAACACCACAATATCCGCGTCGTTGCCGGGAATGAGCGCGCCCTTACCCCGGTAGCGCATTACCTGGGCGGGGTTGAAGCCGGCGGCCTTTACCGCGTCTTCCAGGGTGAAACCGAAAGCCTCCAGATTCTGAACCCCCCGGATCATGGTAAGCCCCGATCCGGCGATAACATTATCGGCCTTCCGGTGGAACATGCCGTCCTGGAAGACCATTTCCTCTCCGTTGGCAACGAGGGGGCCTTCTTTCTGTTCCGTAGGTTTCAGGCTGTCGGTAACCAGCACTATCTTGTCTACGGGCTTATCCCGCAGAAGCAGTTTGAACAGGTCCGGGTGAACATGGCAGCCGTCGGCGATGATTTCGCAGGACATTTCCGGATGGATCAGTATGGCTCCCACGGCATTGGGGTTGCGGTGGTCCATCTTGCTCATGGCGTTAAAGAGGTGGGTCGAATGGAGTATCCCCGCCTGCATCCCTTCCACCATGTTTTCGTACTTGGCGTCCGTGTGTCCCGCCTGAAGGATTATCCCCTTCTTGATGCAGTAAAGGGCCAGCTCCCGCATACCCTTGATTTCCGGGGCGACGGTCATGTTGACGATGTGCCCGCCGGCCGCCTCCCACAGCTTTTCCATATAGGGGATGTCCACAGGCCTGAGGGTTTCGGGCCGTTGTACCCCCAGGCGGGCCGGAGACAGAAAGGGGCCTTCCAGATGCAGCCCCATGATCCGGGCGCCCGGTTCCCTGCCTATGGCCGCCGCTATGTTCCGTACCGCCTCTATCATCTCCTCCGGTTCCGAGGGATACAAGGTCGGGTTAAAGGCGGTTACGCCGCTCCTGGTCAGACGCCGGGACATTTCCAGTACCGATTCGGTCGAAGCGTCGTCGGTCCCGTATCCCCCGGTTCCGTGGATGTGGGTATCAATGAATCCGGGGGCTATATACGCGCCTTCCACATCCAGAATTTCTGTAGATGCGGGAAAATGTTTCTGTTCAAACCGTTTTTGAGAAAAAACATCCGAAACTACGCCATCTTCAATAAGTACCGCGCATTGTTCCATGGCGGCAAAACCGGTTAATACCGTTCCGTTGTACAAACAAATAGAGTTCATGACAGCTCCGTTACTTAAACTATAGTGGATAATCGCGGAAATACAATCAGGCCGGCGGTACGAAACGCGGAGACGCCATCCGCCCGGAAACTACGATGCCTTTACCGCGCGGGCAAGTTCCCGGCCCCGTTCTTCAAGAAGGGCAAGTTCCCCGGCAGCGGGAGCGCCGGCCCATTCCACAGGCTCCAGGTTGGACCACTTGAAGTTCGAGATAACGGCGTCGTATTCCTTTTTAGCGCCCCCTATCCATCCCCAGGAACCGATGCGGAGGACGGTTTTATGGTTGACGTGTTTACGGCGGAAGATATCCAGTACATAGGCCATGGGCGGAAAAACGGCGTATTCGTAGGTGGGCATAGCCAAAACCAGACCGGCGCTTTTGTAGGCGTCCGCCAGGACAAAAGAGACGTTCTCGTCGGGGATACGGTGTATGGTGTAGGGAACCCCTTCACGCTCAATGCCCCGGATAACCGCGTCAAGGCCCTGCCTGGTATTACCGTACATGGACCCCCAAATGACGGAGATTTCCTTTTCCGTTTCGCCTTTGGCATAGGCGGCGTACTTCAGATAACGCCCGATGATCTTCCCGGGCTCTTTACGCCAAACCATCCCGTGACCCGGAGCCACGCACCTAATATCCTTGTCCGCGAGTTTTTCTACCGCCTTTTCCACAAAACCGGAAAAAGACGAGACGATGTTGGCATAGTAACGGAGGGTCTCTTTTTCAAAAAAGGCGTGTTCTTCGGTGGTAAATTCGTCGTCGAAAAACCGGTTTCCCGGAACCGCGTCAAAAATTCCCAACGCGCCGAAGGAACCGAAGGCATCGCAGGAAAAAAGCGTGCCCGACCGGATTTCCCAAGTCATCATGGTTTCCGGCCAGTGAATGTTGGGGGTCTCCACAAAGCCGAGGACTTTACCGGCGCCCAGATCCAGGGTTTCCCCGTCCTTTACCGGCCGCAGCCCCGTTTCAATTTTATAGAAGGTCTTTATCAGGTTTATGCCCTTGGCGGTGGCGATTATTTCAGCGCCGGGATTCCTGGCCCTGAATTCCTGAAGCCAGCCCGTATGATCAGGTTCCAGATGATTCAGGATAAGGTAATCCACCGTACCAATGTCAATATTTATGGAAGCAAGTTCTTCTTCAATTTGTTTTGGCGCGCCGCTCCAGTCCCGGACCAGATCGATAAGAGCGATCTTTTCCCCCCGCACTATATAGGAATTAAGGGAAACTCCTTCCGGGATGGGCCATATACCCTCAAAAAAATCTGCCGTCCGAATGTCGGCATGAAGACCGTAAATTCCGTCCGCGATAACATGAGCTTTCATGGTCTTAGCTGCTCCAAGGCGGTAAAAAAACGTTTAGTGTTTTAGGACAGAAACAACCCGTTCCAATACCTTTTTTCGGTCCAGAGGCTTTACAATATAACTTTTTGCACCCAACAGAAGGGACTTTTTGACGACATCCTCCTTTCCCAGGGCGCTCACCATGATTACTTTGGCATCCTTATCGAATTCCAGGATTTTTTCTAATGCGGAAACCCCGTCCATTACGGGCATTGTGATATCCATGGTAACTAAGTCAATATTCGGATGTAGTTCCTTATATTTCTCCACTCCCTGGGCCCCGTCGGCGGCCGTATCGGCAACTTCAAAACCTTCGGATGTAAAAATTTGCCCTAATTGTTTGGCAATAAACATGGAATCGTCAACCACAAGAACCCGGTAAGCGGTCCCTTCAGGTTTCAGGCCCTCCGGCGGTTTATCATTAATGTTGGATATATCACTCTTTGCTATCATGCGGAACGCTCCTCTTCTCCTTAATATACTCTATGACATAGGCTTTCCCATGTCAAGCCTCCGATTTCCTGGCCATCCGAAAAAATTAACATATAAAAACCATATTCCTTTATAATACTAACATGTCCGTACCTTTCTTACTAGCACCCATGGCGGAATTGAGCCACCGGGCCCTCCGGGAACTGATTGAAGGCTTCGGCGGCTGTGACGAATACTTTACCGAGATGATCAGCGCCGGAGCTCTTATAGGCGGCGGTCCCTTCGAAGCCTATTACATTGACGCCGGCCCCTGTCCTTCCAGGGTGGTCTATCAGCTTGCCGGTGCCGATGCCGGCCAAATCGCGGCGGCTGCCGCCCTCCTGGACAGGCGGGACTGCGCCGGCATCGACCTGAACATGGGCTGCGCCGCCCCCGCCATAGTCCGCCTCGGCGCCGGCGTCCGGTGGATGGCCGATCCCGATAAAGCCGCCGCCCTCATCGCCCAAGTCCGGCCCTGTACCCGGAAACGCCTCAGCGTGAAGCTCCGCCTGGGTATGGAGGCCGACCCTGATTACCTGGTGAAATTCTGCCGCCGCCTTGAGGACGAAGGGGTGGATTTTATCACCCTGCATCCCCGTACCGCGCGGGAAAAATTCCGCCGTACCGCCCGCTGGGACTTTGTCGGCGTCCTCAGGCGGAACCTGCATATTCCCGTGGCCGGCAATGGGGACGTGGCCGATGCCGCGGACCTTCTCCGCCGGGCCGCCGGGGACTGTGACGCGGTGATGGTGGGCCGCCTTGCCCTCCGCGCCCCCTGGATCTTCGCCCAGGCCCGCACCCTGGAAGCACAACGGATGCCGGCACGAGAAATTCCGGCCGAACCAACGGAAATCAACCTTGAAGAAACCGCCCTCCGCTTTTTGGAACTGCTGGCCCGGTATCAGCCGCCGGAGTTCCATATAAGCCGGGCCCGCCGGTTCTTCGGCTATTTCTGCGATAACCTTATATGGGGGAACTATGTAAAAAACCTCCTGGGCCGGGAAACTGCCCTTGCCGGAATGGAAAGGGTTCTTACCGCCTACTTTGGGGAACACCCGGAAGAACGGCTGGTATCCGGCGTCTTTGCGGAAAATTCCGCAAGGCCTTAACCCCCGGCTAAGGCCCGTTTGAAATTCTCCACAACCTCGTCTACTCCCGGCCGGGCATCCACGTCAAGCAGAATTCCCTTGTTCCGGTAGAACTCTATGAGCGGGGCGGTCTGGACGCGGTACACTTCAAGCCGCTTTTGAACCGCTTCCGGCTTGTCGTCGTCACGGGTATAGATCTCTCCGCCGCAGTAATCGCAGACGCCTTCTTTTTTCGTATTGTTGAAAATCACATGGAAGTTACGGCCGCATTTCCTGCAAACCCGGCGGCCGCCCAGACGTTCCAAAATGCTTGAATCGGGAATATCGAAGTTGACCGCCGCGTCCGTTTTGGAGAAGGATGCCAGGGCCTCGGCCTGGGCTATGGTCCGGGGAAATCCGTCCAGAATATAGCCCTTTGCAACGTCCTCCCCGGCAAGCCGTTCTTTCACCAGTTCTATGGTGGTTTCGTCATCCACGAGTTTTCCCGCATCAATGATGGCCTTAACCTTACGTCCCAGGGGACTTTGATCCGCAATGGCGGAACGGAAAATAGCCCCCGTGCTGATATGCGGTATGTTCAGAATTTCGACCGCTTTAACCGCCAGGGTGCCTTTACCCGCGCCGGGCGGTCCAAGAAATATCAGGTTCATCGTATGCTCCTTTCCGTTAATATAACCCGCGGTCCTGTTTTCGGCCTAGCCCCTATTTATCCGGTTCGGCGCGGCGGGAAGAAAAAGGCGCGTTTTACTCCTGCCGTGCGGGAGCGGCGATTGATTGCTTTACCACCACCCGCCCGTCAATGAAAGACCGGCCCCTGGAGACATAATCCGGCAGTTCGATCTGCTGGATAAGCTGATTAACCGCCAGTTCGCACATGCCCGTCACGTTGACTTCAAGGCTGGTAACGCCGATTCCCGCGGTAACCACCGCGCTTTCATTGTCAAAGCCTACAATAGATACGTCTTTGGGAACCTCCAGGCCCGATATCCGAAGCCGGTTGATCACGATCCCCGCTATCTGATCGTTGTTGCAGACATAGGCCGTGTACTTTTCCGGGCACAACATAATGTCGATATAGATACCTTTGGCATTCCGGTCTTCGATAGCCGCTTCGTAGGGAAGGCCGGCTTCCATCATGGCCTTGCAGAAACCGAGGTATCTGTCCAGGATACTGGTGGTTGCGGCGGTTGACCCGATAAAGCCGATTTTTTTATGCCCCGCAGTAATAAGCAGTTTAGTCAGGTTATAGGAACCGAGGAAGTTGTTTGACGCTACGCAGTCGCGGGAACCTATCTCCGAATAAAAATCCAGAAAAACGCACCGGGATATTTTGGAGGTGATCATGGCGATGTACGGGTCCCGCATCTGCCCCAGGATGATAACGCCGTCGATTTTTTTCGCGTTCAGAACCGACGGGACGGTGCAATTCGTTTCGTCCTCGGCGCCGATAATTTCCAGAACACCCAGATAAGGGGTCCGCTTTATTACGGACAGTAATTCCTGATAAAAAAACCAATAGAACGAACTTTCGCCGATAAATTTTGAGGAGATCAGGATGCCGATAAGGTAATGCCGACCCTCCCGCATATTCCGGGGCAGGCTGTTGTACACATATCCCAATTCTTCCGCTTTCCGGATGATTGTTTTCCGTAACGCGTCGCTCACCCCGTCCTTGCCGGACAGGGCCTTGCTGACGGTTACGGTACTTACCGCTACCGCCTTGGCAACATC
>JAIRSL010000034.1 GCA_031255475.1 Treponema sp. | reverse complement strand
CCTCTATTCATAGGATATTACATTGGTATATGCATTGTCAAGTGTTTTTTAGCATATAATAAATCATTTCATATATATATTTTTTCATACAATTTCAGCGCAATTACACATAACGGCCTGTCCGGAATATGACAACCTCTTGAACGCAACTTCTCCCGTTGGTGATTATAGGCAGTTGGTGGTTTTAATTGAGCCATGTAAAAAACGTCTCCTCTGGGACACATCACGCTTTCGCGGAGAGGTGCGGGGAGTCCTGTTGCTTATATATAAACCAGACAGCCGGAAAGGGCAAATTTTTGGCTTCTCCAGTTCGTAGTATATGCATGACGGGGCGTTTGGCGATAGGTCAACCGGTTCGCCGCTGCCTCTCTTGTGTTGTTTCATTCAAAATACGGCCGGATATCGTATTTTAAGCGCTTCATATTTTCCCTTTGGTAGTCGCCGTAATTAAAGGTTTCCATCACGGGAAATCACGGAAAATTATGGAAAAATCCATGTAAATGTAAAATCGCCGCCGGGTTCCCCTCTTTCATCGATTCCCCGTATGGGTTATATTTATATAGAACGTTATGAAAGGGCGCATCCTGCTTAGAATTTTTGTGGTTTTCGCGATTATCGTTGCGGTAATGATGGGGGCCGGGCTGGGTTTATCCCTGGCGGTAACGGCGAACATCAAAAATCAGGAAAATTTTGTCGAATTTGCTCCGGCCCTGCCGACCAGGATACTCGATATTCACGGGACCCTTATCACCGAGTTTTCCGCGGAGGAAAAGCGGGAACTGGTTTCGTTGAGCGATCTTCCCCGGCATCTTATATACGCGGTGCTGGCCCGGGAAGACCCGGATTTTTACAATCACCGGGGATTCAGCATACGGGGAATTGTCCGGGCTTTTTACGGCCAGTTGACGGGCAGGACGTTGGGGGGCGGTTCGACCATTACCCAGCAGGTGGCGGGGACCTTGTATACGGACCGCACCGAACGATCCTATTCCCGGAAGATACGGGAGCTCTGGTGGGCCATTCAGATGGAAAGGCGGTACACCAAAAACGAAATTCTGGAAATTTACCTTAACTATATGTACATGGGGCCCGGTGTCTACGGGGTAGAGGCGGCGAGTAAATTCTTCTTCGGCCACAGCGCCAGGAATATCACCCTGGCGGAGGCGGCGATTCTGGTGATCCAGCTTTCAAGCCCTTCCCGGTATAATCCTCTGGATAACCCCAATGTCGCCAGGGATCGCCAGCGTTCGGTGCTGAACCGTATGATAGAACTGGGCTATACCACTCCCGAAGCGGCGGACGCTTCCTTCGACGAATACTGGGACAACTACGATTATACGCGGGCTTCGACTTCGGCCTATTATAACCGGGAAGACAAGGCGCCCTGGTTCAGCGAATACGTGCGCCGGGAACTGGACGGTATGATGTACGGGACCATGGATTATTACCGGGACGGGTATACCGTGCAGACCACCCTGGACCTGGATTTCCAGGAGGCCGCCGAAAAATACATGGCTCAGGGCCTGGAAAGGGCAAACCAGGAATTCTCCCGGTCACGGGGAACCAGGCTGGACCGGGCGGAGCGGGTATATATTCCCGTTGTGGACCTCCTTTCTCTCTACTTCAACCTTGACGGCATTCACGCAACATCGGACGCCCAAACCGAGCAGAAGGCCAGGTCCCGGTACACCACGGTGGTGAATCCGGTGGTGGACATGGCGGCACTGATCTTCGGCCTGCCGGATCTAAAGGTCATAACCAATACCGCCTACGCGGAGATGAAAACCACGACCGAAAAGAACGTGGTGGAAGGGGCGCTCATCACCATTGAGAGCGAAACGGGGTACATCAAGGCCATTGTCGGGGGGTCCAAATACGACGAATCGAACCAATTGATACGGGCGTCCCAGGCGCGGGTTATGCCGGGAAGCTCTTTTAAACCCCTGTATTACTCGGCGGCCATAGACAGCCGGAAATTCACCCCGGCAACGCTGATCTACGATCTTCCTATCGTTTTCCATAACGAAGACGGCACTCCCTACCTTCCCCTCAATTTCCGGGGGGAATGGAAAGGCCCGGTCCTCCTCTACAACGCCCTGGCCAACTCCATGAACGTGCCTTCCCTGAAGATTTTAGACAGCATAGGCTTTGACGCGGCCATAGACCGGGCGGCGGATCTCCTGATGGTTTATGATTCCGCGGTCAAACAGAGGACCTTCCCCCGGCTTTACCCCATGGGTCTGGGGACTATATCGGTGGCTCCCATTCAGATAGCCAGGGCTTACGCGGTCTTCGCCAATCAGGGGCAAGACGTAACGCCTATAGCCATACGGGCTATAGAAGACCGGAACGGCCGGATAATTCTGGATCCGGAACGGGAACTACGGATAAAGCAACGCCGTATGGGAAGCGACGCGCAGGTCATAAGCCGGCAGAACGCCTACGTCATGACGGGGCTTCTGAAAAAGACCCTGGATGTGGGTACTCTGGCTTCTGTATCGGGGAAATTCACCTTCCGGGACGAAACCGGTACGCGGTACCGTATCCCCGCGGCGGGTAAAACCGGGACTACTCAGAACTGGTCCGATGCCTGGGCGGTGGGCTACACGCCGTACTATACCACCGCCATCTGGTTCGGTTTTGATAAACCGGGGAATTCCCTGGGGCTTTCCCTGACCGGGGCGACTCTGGCCGGGCCGCTTTGGGGGGACTATATGCGGGAGATACACATGGGGCATCCCGCGAAGGACTTTGTCCGTCCTCCCGACGGCCTTGTGGACGTGGCGGTCTGTACCCATACCGGGTTGTTAAAAACTCCGGGTTGTCCCGGCTCAGTTACCCTTACCTTTCTGGAAGGCACTCAACCTACGGACTACTGCGACGTACACGGGAATCCCCCGGCCGCCATAATCGCGTCAAACAGCCTGAATTTTGATGTCCTGGGAATAGACGACAGGGTCATTCTACAGGACCTCAGGATGCCGGAACTGGACATTGATTTTCTTCCGTCCGGCGGCAATCAAGGACAGGATCGGCAGTCCCGAACCAATACACGGCGGCAGAACCAGAGAAACCGGCAGGATCAAAGAAACCAGGACGCTTCCCGTGACCAGGAAGGATACGGCCTGGAACTGCCGGATTATAACCCGCTTTTGGATTAGGAGAAGTTGGGGGTCTATGCAAGTTTCTATACATAACATCATTGTAAAAAAACGGATACGACGCGACATGGGGGACATTCCCGGTCTGGCGGAAAGCATGAAACGCTGCGGCCAGATCAATCCCATTATGATAAGCAAAAACAACATTCTGATCGCCGGGGGCCGCAGGCTGGAAGCCGCCAAATATCTGGGCTGGAAAACCATCAACGCGGTAGTGGTGGATGTAAGTGAAAAAGCCATCCGTCTGGAATACGAAATCGAAGAAAACGTCCAGCGCCAGGAGTTGAACGACGAAGAGATCGTCCAGGCTGCCCGTGAACTCAACAAACTGAAAAATCCCGGTTTTTTCAGGAAAATTCTGAATGCCATCGTATCGTTCTTCAAAAAACTTTTTAGAATTGCCGAATAATTTCCGGATGTCTTCTGAAGGACTGGAATAATTCTCAAGACGCGCTGTATGATATATTGTGTTATGATTGGGCTTGAAGGCAGAAGCAATTGAAAAGATTAATCAAATCAATTCAGTTATTCATTGAGAGTTTTATTGAGCGGCTTAACCTTGGATTGCGGGGTAAGCTGATCATTATTTTTGTTATTATCAAGGTGATACCCCTGGTATTGCTGGCGCTGCTGGCCTGGAGGCAAACCCGGCGCCTGGGCGATGATCTCGTCCGGCATATCAGAGCCGTGACTGTTCAGGCGAACGATGCCCTGAATACCACGGGCAAGATTGCGGTGGATGATTCGTCCACCGCCCTCATCAACCTCGCTACCGCCGAAATCGAGCGTACCAGTACCGACATGGCCCAGCGGGTTGCGGATTTTCTCTATAGCCGGGACGACGATATCCTCTATGTGGCGGGGATTGAACCTTCCGAGGCGGGTTACCGGCATTTTGTGGAAAACTCCCTGGGAATTCTGGTTAAACGCGGCGATTGGGAACTGGCGCCGGACGGCAAGTCCTGGCAGCCTAAAGAGAAGCCGCCGGAGGCCCATGTCGTCGTTTCTTCCAACCGTGAAAACGATACCAGTTTTCGTTACCGGCCTCCCGATATCTTCGAAACCGAAAAACGCCCCCTGTACCTGGAGATGACCTATGTCGATCTCAACGGGAACGAGCTTATCAAGGTAACGACATCCCCGCAGATGGACCCGGTAAAGAAAAACGTGGCCGACCGGCGGAATACCTATGTAAAGGCGGAAACGTACTTTGCGGAACTCAAGAACCTGAAACCAGGGGAAATTTACGTCTCGGATGTGATAGGCGCCTATGTCCGGTCCCGGCTTATCGGCATGTATGTTCCGGAAAACACCGAAGCCCGTGGAATGGAATTCACGCCCGAAGAGGAAGCATACGCCGGGAAGGAAAATCCCCTGGGTCAGCGGTTCAAGGGGATCATACGCTGGGCAACGCCGGTGGTACGAAACGGCAGGATCACGGGGTATGTAACCCTGGCGCTGGATCACGATCATATTATGGAGTTCACCGACCACACCACTCCCATGGAGGAGCGGTACACGGAATTGCCCAGCGCGTATGAGGGGAATTACGCCTTTATCTGGGACTACAAGTGCCGGAGCATCTGCCACCCCCGGCATCACTCCATCGTGGGGTTCAATCCCGAAACCGGAGAACCGGAAATCCCCTGGCTGGAGGAAAGCATTTATCAGGAATGGCAGAAGAGCGGCCTGACGTATACGGAGTTCATTCAGGACCAGCCTGTCTTTGTGGAGCAGTCCAGAGATAAAAAGCCCGCGCCGGAGTTGACCGCGGCGGGGCTTGTGGGTCTTGACGGCCGTTACCTCAACAACGCCCCCCAGTGTACCGGGTGGTTCGATCTCACCAGCGAGGGCGGATCGGGGTCTTTCCTCATCCTGTGGAGCGGCCTGTGGAAACTGACCACCGCGGCTACCATTCCCTACTATACCGGTCATTACGGCCGGTCGCCGAGGGGGTTCGGCTTTGTGGCCATAGGCGCGGGGTTCGAGGATTTCCAGCGCCCTGCTCTGGAGACCAAAGAGGTGCTGGATGCGTTAATGCTCACGGCGGATCAGGATTTAAAGCAGGCTACCGGCGAGGCGGAAAAATCGATAGAAGACAACCTCCTGAATACCGCCATTAAACTGGCGGGTTCCGCGGGCATCATGATCGTCATCGTGGTATTCATCGCCATTTGGATGGCTTCGACCGTTACGGGGAATATCACGGAGATAATCAACGGTATTTTCCGGTTTCGTTCCGGGGAACGGCAGTTCCGGTTTCATACGAAAAACCGGGATGAAATGGGGACCCTGGCGGATTCCTTTGACGAAATGGCGGACAGCCTGGAAAAGAGCATAAAAGGGCCCCTCACCATTATCGACATGAACTACAACATCATCTATGCCAATGATGATAGTCTGCAGGCGATCAAAAGTCCCCTGGACGCCATTCAGGGAAAGCCCTACGAGCAGTACAGTATCTATCCCCGAAATTCCGAATACGATCCCCTGCTTGCGCTTCAGGAAGGCCGTGTCGCGGAGGTACTTTATCTGCCCGATTCAGATACCTATGTCCGGGGTTCCGCAACCTATCTTACCGCCACGGACCCCCAAACCAGGATCAGCCGGCGTATCGGCTACATCATCGTCACGACCGATGTGTCGGAACTGGCCAAAGCCATCCTGGAGGCTAAAGAGGCGAACAAACACAAAGGCAGCTTCCTGGCGCGGATGAGCCACGAGATACGCACTCCTATGAACGCCATTATAGGGATGACCAGCATCGTGAAAAGGCAGATCTCCGAATCGGATGTCCCGGCGGAGGACATTCAGGCCAATCTCCAGCAGATTGAAACGTCCAGCCAGCATCTTTTGGGACTGCTCAACGACATTCTGGACATATCCAAGATAGAAGCCGGTAAGATCGAACTCTCCGAAGAAACGGTAGATCTTATGAAGCTGGCCAATACGGTGGTAACCATTATCAAGCCCCGGTGCGACGAGAAAAACATCGTCTTTGAAACCGGTTTTACCTTTTCCAAACCCGGCGTTTT
>JAIRSL010000263.1 GCA_031255475.1 Treponema sp. | reverse complement strand
CGGTCCTTTCGGGGCGGGGGGACCTTACCGAAGCGGCGGCCCGGCTCTTTGAAACGCTGCACGAGCTTGACGGTTCGGGCGCTTCCCGCATCCGGGCGGAACTGGTCCCGGACCGGGGCCTGGGGCCGGCCGTCAATGACCGGCTTATCCGGGCGGCGGCGGCATCCCACACGGACGGCGGCTGAATCCCGGTAAATTTGCTCTCTTTTGGCATGACTGAATAGTTACGAAAATTGTAAATATTAACAAACTTAAAAAAATAAAATATTGAGCCTGGTCCAAAACCATGCGCTTTTAGCGCACGGTCAATTAGTTTTGGAACAGGCTCACTTTAAAACCAAATAATTTAAGTTTTGAACAATTAACGGCATTATCTTGTGGAGGAATTACCGCCTTACATGATTTCCAGAAACGGGACGCAGATGAGGTTCAGTGCGTCTTTGAGGACCCGAAGTACCCCGCGGCTTAGGGCCAGCCGGGCCGCGGACAGTTCCGCTTCACCGGCGTTCAGGATAGGGCAGTCATGATAGAAGCGGCTGAAGGCTTTGGAAAGCTCGTAGAGGTAGGCCGCCAGGATCGAGGGATCCATGCGCGCGGCGGCGTCCGCCACGGCCTCCGGGTAGGCGGCCAGTGTTTTAAGGAGTTCCCATTCGGCGTTGCCGGAAAGGAGGCCAGCGTTAAACGTCCTGCCGGTATCCTTCGGCGCGGCGGCCTTGCGCAGCATGGACGAAATCCGGGCCCCCATGTATTGCAGATACGGGCCGGTATTGCCGTTGAACGAGAGGGATTCCCTGGGATCAAAAAGCATGTCCTTTTGGGGGTTTACCTGCAGCAGGTAGTAATGTAGCGCGCCCAAGGCGACTTTTTCCGCCACATCTTTCGGGTCGTCTATGGCGTCTTCCCGTTCCTTTTCCCGTATCTCCGCCAAAGCGCCGTCCCGCAGACTGTCGATGAGGTCGTCGGCGTCAACCACCGTACCTTCCCGGCTCTTCATTTTGCCTTCCGGAAGATTCACCATGCCGTAGGAAAGATGATAGAGGTTTCCTGCCCAGGGGAACCCCAGCTTCTTCAGGATGGCAAAGAGGACCTGAAAGTGATACTGCTGTTCGGAACCTACCACGTAAACCAGACGGTCAAAGGGCCAGTCCCGGTTCCGGTTTATGGCAAGCCCTATGTCCTGGGTGATATAGATGGAAGTTCCGTCACCCCGGAGGAGGACTTTCTTGTCCAGTTTTTCCGCCGTAAGATCAACCATTACCGCGCCGTCTTCGGCTTTGTAAAAAAGCCCCTGTTCAAGGCCCTTAAGAATCTCCGCCTTTCCCAGCAGGTAGGTTTGGCTTTCAAAGTAATATTGATCGAAGGATATCCCGGTCCGCCGGTAGGTCTCCTTCATCCCCTCCACGGTCCAGGCATTCATTTTCTTCCAGAGGGCCACGGTTTCGGGATCCCCGGCTTCCCACTGCCGGAGCATCTGCCGGGCCCGCTTTTGCAGGGGGGCTTCCGCTTCGGCCTCTTTCGCGGAAAGTCCCTTTTCCCGGACAAGCCCTTCCGTTTCCGCCTTAAGGTCCCGGCTGAATTTGACGTACCAGTTGCCTACAAAATGATCGCTCTTGATACGTTCGGATTCCGGGGTCGTTTCCCGGCCGTGTTCCTGATAGGCCAGCATGGACTTGCAGATGTGTATCCCCCGGTCGTTGATGATGCAGACCTTGCGGACTTCCGCGCCGCAGGCCGCAAGGATGCGCGAGACGCTTTCCCCAAGCACGTCGTTCCGCAGGTGGCCCAGGTGCAGGGGCTTATTGGTGTTGGGGCTGGAAAATTCCACCATGACGCGGGAACCGGCCAGGGTTCCGGGCCTCCCGAAAGCGGGGTCCTCCAGGACCGCGCCAAGGACGGCGGCGGCCGCTGCTCCCCGGTCCAGGCGCACGTTGAGGTATGGGCCTTCAGCGGCAAAACCGCCGGATGCGTCTTCCCCGGCCGGACTGCGGGCGTCCTCCCCGGACAGGGCGGCTGCCAGGGCCTGGGCTATCCACGGCGGCCCTTTTCTGAAGAGCCGGGCAAACCCGAACATGGGGAATCCCAAGTCTCCGTACTCAGGTTTTGGGGGCAGTTCCGCTATAACCTGGGAGGGTTCCACCGTTCCGTCTATGCCGGCGTCCTTCAACATCGCCGTTAAGGTCCGGGCAATCCGGATTTTCCAGGGGTCTCTAAAATTCAGCATACACTATCCTTTTCGTTAGGCATTAAAAAATCCGGCTAAGGCGGCCATTTTGGTATAACCCGAAGGGCCTTCCCGCCTGAAGGAACCGAGCCGTTCGTCGGTAAAAGTACAGTCCTCACAGACCGCGATATTCCGTACCCCCGCGCCGGCAAGGAGGCGGGCGTTGGTCGCCTGAAGGTCCAGGAAAAACTCCCCGGCGGCTTGGAAAACCGCCCGCCCCAGGGGGAACGCCCGCGGAACGGCCCCGCCGAATTCCGCGTCAAAGGCCCGCGCCCGCTCCCCGTCCACCCGGTAACAGCAGCGCCGTATGCAGGGGCCGAGTACGGCGGCCACGTCTCCGGGACGGGTACCCCAGCACTCTTCCATCAGGCGGAGGGCGTTGAGGGCTATGCCCGTACCCTTCCATCCGGAATGGACCAGGGCCAGCCCGCCGTTCCCGGCATCGTACAGGAACACCGGCAGACAGTCCGCCACGGTCACCGAAAGGGTTATCGCCCGGTCGCGGCTTATAAGGCCGTCCGCCCGGGGACCCGCGTTCGGGGTTTCCCGGTCAACCTCGCGCACATCACGGGAATGAACCTGGGTACAGGCGTAAACCCGCGCCGGATCCAGCCCCAGGGTACGGAAAAAAGCAAGCCGGGCAGGACCGTTATTTCCCTCCGAATATAGCATATTCCCGGCGGAACGGGAAGAAATGAGGGCGGAAACGCCGGGAACCGCTTTGCCCTCAAAAATAAAGGGAAAACGGGCATAATCCGGCGACGGTGAAAAATCGAGATGGAAAAAAGTAAGATTCATTCGTCTTTTTCGGTCTCCAGGGACCTGATTTCGTCCAAAAGCGTCAGGGCGATCCGGGTGTTGTTTACCGCCGTGAAAAGGCCGTCCGTAAAGGCGGTCCCCTTGCCCGCCAGAACGGAAAAATTGCTCAATGTGTCGTACTTACTCACCGGGTCTTTCTTCAGGATTCCGTTCAGGACATTAACCATCATGATAAGGGCGGCTTTACTCCGATCAATGATTTCACCCGCCGCCAGGGTAACTTCGTCCATGACACCCTGGACTTTCCGCCGTTTAAACGTCAAAGAGATCAGTTCTTCCCGGACCGCCGTATACCGCGAACCGAAATCCCCGGAAGGGGAAAGCCGGCCGTCAAAAGCGTCAATGATCGTTCCAAGTTTGTTCAACTCATTATAACACAAAGAAAACTCGAGCTGATTGTCCCGGTTCTGGAATTCCCCGTTAATCAGGATGGCATTCAGGATCGCGGCGCTATCCCCGGTAAACACTACGGCATGATATGTTCTGAGGAACGAGAGGCTGAGGACTTCCTTAACCGGAATTCCATCGGGATTGGTTCCGGACTCCGCGTTTTCCAGGAGTTTCAGGTTAATACCCTTAAAAAAGGACTGGAACGATCCCTGTAACTCCAGGGATCGGGTCGTCCGCAGATACCGGGTAAACTGGTCTTTAATCAATTGTTTCCAGTAATCCCGGTACACCGCAAGCCAATCCTCACCGCCGCCTATTAAAACAGGGGACAGGGACAGATCCCGTGAAGCGCAGCGGATTATGAGAGTCAGAGGCGTCATTTGATTGAATTTTCTGATGGCCGCAAGGGAACGTTCCGCCTTGGCAAGGAGCTTTTGAATCTCCTCATTGGCGTCAAACCCCGGTTCCTTCATCTTTTCCTGAAGCATAAAAACGAAGAGGGATTCAAAAAGGGACATTGACGGAATTTCCCTGAATGAATACAGGATGTTATTCAGATTAGACAAGAGTTCCTTGACGGTCAAAACCGAACATGTCATCCCCGCCGCGGATGCGTCCTGATTGAAAGCCATAATCAGCCGGTCAAAGAGAAAGGACGCAAGCTGTTTTAAGCAATACAGCGACCGGATATCCTCGTACATAGCCGTCCGCTGATCTTCATGTATCAGATCCACGGCGTCTTCCATTTTCCGGTAAGCAATACGGCGCAGCTCAACCGGGAGCTTCCCGGGGTTTTGTTTCGCCAGCGTAACAGGGTCCGTTTCCCGGACCAGCCTGTTGTGAATGTCCTCCATTTCCAGGGACCCCAAAAAAACATAAAACGCCGCCCTGTCCTGGCCGACGCTGACATTCAGGGCGTTAAAAAAAAACCGGGCGCTTTCTTTTAAATCAACCAATGCCTTGTAAAACTCGGGGAGCAGCAGATTTCTGGAATAGTCGTAAAACCTCGGCGCCCGGGTATTGATAATCCGGCCCAGTTTGGCGATTTCCCGGTCCTGATAGAGTTTAAGCGGAGGTTTTACGGCAAAAAGGCTGAGGATAAAAAAAACAAGGTGATAGTACCACGGCAGCCGGGCATATCCTTCCTCCGTCTGTATGGAAGAAAGGTTTTTATCCACATATAAGGGATCCCCGTTTAAGGTAAGCTGGCTTCTGACATTTTGTAGCAGACTTTCCCGTTCGCCGGGGGATAATTCCTGAATCAGCCGCCTGAAAGTATCGTCATCATTCATGCAACCCTTCCCCTTAGGCCGTATCCCCGTTACGGCGGGCGCCTTCCGTTTAGCCCCTAGGGGAATTGAACCCCTCTTTTAAGATTGAGAATCTCATGTCCTAACCGATAGACGAAGGGGCCGGTTATCAGGAACCCGCCGGGATTGACAAAGAAACTCCGGTTCCGCATAAAAACGCGAGACGCCCCCGGAATTTCCCCGCAACGCCTGTAAACAGCAATCCCATACGGAATTACGCTGAACTGTACTATACCCGTATTTTCCCTACCATGTCAACCTGCCGCATTGCCAGGGCAGCAATTTAACATTTCATATCCGGGTAACCCGGTAATACTTCTCTATCCGGTGGAGGGACCGGAAAGTCCTCCGTTCGCCAGGTTCAAAACGCCCTGCGGCC